>CBFHTW010000006.1:0-26304 GCA_965659025.1 Minisyncoccia bacterium | reverse complement strand
CATCGGCATCAATACGCGCCCTCTCAAGTCCTGTCTTCACGCGCTTTATTTCTTCAAGCGTCTCTTTTTCATTTTTCCATTTGAGCTCCAGTTCACGCGTGCCCTCTTTGAGATCGGCGATTTCTTTTTCTATGGATTTGACACGGCCCTGTTGCTTGGACTCTCCGGCTTCCGCGTCTTTGGTAAGCGCCTCGCGCTCAATTTCCAAGCGCATGATCTTGCGGTGGGCCTCTTCAAGCGCCGGCGGCTTGTTTTCCAAAGAAAGTCGCAAGGCAGATGACGCCTCGTCAATGAGATCTATCGCTTTGTCCGGGAGAAACCTCTCCGTGAGGTAGCGGCTTGAAAGATACACCGCCGCAATGATGGCGTCGTCGGTAATGCGCACGCCGTGATACAGCTCATAGCGCTCTTTGAGGCCGCGTAAAATCGCAATGGCATCGTCTGCCGACGGCTCGTTGACATGCACCGGCTGAAAGCGCCTGTTGAACGCGGCGTCGTGCTCCATGTGCCTTTGGTATTCTTTAAGGGTCGTCGCGCCGATCATGCGGATTTCGCCGCGAGCGAGCGCGGGCTTGAGCATGTTTTCCGCACCCATAGCGCCCTCGGCGGCACCAGCTCCGATGATGGTGTGAATCTCGTCCACAAACAGGATAATCTTCCCTTCGGATCGCTCTACTTCCTTCATCACCGACTTCATGCGCTCCTCAAACTCGCCGCGGTATTTCGTACCAGCAACAAGAAGCCCAAGATCAAGCGACACGAGCTCTTTGCCGCGGAGCGATTCCGGCACGTCACCGCTGGCCATGCGTTGTGCAAGACCCTCGGCAACAGCCGTCTTGCCCACACCCGCCTCGCCTATCAAAATGGGATTGTTTTTGGTGCGGCGGGAGAGAATCTGAATAACACGAGTGATTTCATTGTCGCGCCCGATAACAGGATCAAGCTTGTTCTCACGCGCGAGATCAGTGAGCGAGCGAGAGAAACGCTGCAGCGCACGCGGCTTGCGCTCGCTTTCCACGTCGTGGATGCGCCCCTCTTTGATATCGGAAAGTACGCGAGCAAGCGACGCGCGGTCAACATTGAAACGCTGAAGGATTTTCGCGGCCGGCCCGGGAGACTCCACCACGCCGATGAGCAAGTGCTCCGTGGAAACGAGTTGGTCGTTGAAGGCCGCCATAATGCGCGGAGCCGCTTCCAATACATGCGCGAGGTCCTGCGTGAGATAGAGCTGAAACGTCGGAGAAGAAACACCGCCGCCGCCAGTGCCTTCAATAATCTCCAGTATGGCGTCTGTCAGATGCACCGTATCCACGCCGAGGTGTTCAAGCATGGAGAGCACCAAGCTTTCCTCTTGTTCCAGAAGTGCCACGAGTAGGTGCGCTGAAGACACTTGGTTTTGCCCGCGCTCTATAGCGAGCTGGTGCGCCCTCTGCATCGCCTCCTTTGCCTTTGTGGTGTAGTTTTCAAATGGTCGCATACGCCGTTATTTCCCGAGAGAATTAATATGCAACAAAATCGCCGATGACGCAAGGAAGCCCCCTTCACCCGCAGTGCGACTCGCATAGGTAGAAATGCCCACCAGCTCGCCGTCGGCATTAATAAGCGGGGAGCCGGCTCCAATGGAATCATGCGGAATATTAGTGTCTATAAGATCGCGCGGTGCTTTGTCGCCCGTGCCCAATGAGGCGACCAGTGAGACAACGCCGCTGTCTATCCTTGTCGCGCTCTTTCCCGCGATGGAAACGACTGTTTGCCCGAGCGCCAGTGGTGCAGATGAGATGACGGCGGAACGCCATGTCATCTTTCCGCTTGGAGTGGTCGTCGCACCCTGCAAGAGTGAGAGAGAATTGGAATTACCGCGCGAGAGCACGCTGGCGGGGAGAAGACCGCTATTGTTGGTTGCTACAAAAATCTTACTCCCAGCCTCGGGAAGAATGGAAAGGTCGGTAACGATGAGACCACTTTTAGCTACCACAACACCGAAGCCAAGAAATTCCGGGGCCTCAGAGACGCCTGTGTACACGCGCACCAAGGAAACAGACATGCGCGAGACAGCTTGCGGAATGACATCCGTAGCGGACGCTTTTTCTGTGGCCACGGACACAGCGGCGCTCTGCCCGCCCGCCGGGGTTACTTGGGCAACGGTCTTCTCCACCACTCGCTCCAAGGTCTGCGTGATGACCGGAGGCGCCTGATCCATCAGCGTTACCGTAACGATGCCCGTCGCAATTGACGTGACAAACGAGGTGAGAAGTGTCAGGAGGATGATTTGCGATGTGTTCAGCCTCTCAAGATCCATAACCGCATCGTATCATCCCCCGCGCGGCCTGCAAATTCTCCCAAGATGTGCAGAAACACGGCGTATATCGCGCAAGCGTGTGTGGCGTCCGAGTGAAATGCGCACGGTATTGCGCGCGCGCCAAGAGTCTCCATCAGGCGCCTGTTCAGCCAGTGCAGAGACAACGTGTGATACGGACCCTTCGCCCTGCCTGTCGGTAGGCATGGCTTCCCGACAGGCGCTTTTGGTTGACACGGAAAAGCCCGCGGCATCAAGGGCGAGTGTTATATATTCGCCGGATTGTTCACCGGGAATAGAAATGTTCGCAATGTGGGGCAATGCGTGCCGCAAGGGCGTGTTGACGACAACGCCCGGCACTGCGCGTTCTATCAAGCGAACACACTCATCGCGCATGGCACGCACGCGCACCGCCTCTGCCTCTCGCTCTTTTGCAATGTGCGTATAGGCATCGGCAAAACCGACAGCAAGAGCGACTTGCTCTGTGCCTGGTCGCATTCCCCTCTCTTGCCCCCCGCCAAAGAGAACTGGCGCGAGATGCGTGTGTGGCGACACATAGAGTGCACCTATCCCCCGTGGTCCATACAGCTTGCCGGAATCCAGCGTAAGCATGTCTACACCAAGCCCGTGCACCTGTGTCTTGAGATACAGCGGTGCCTGCCCGGCGTCGGAGTGAAAGGCCACGGATGTGCCGTGCGCCTTTTTGTGTATTTGTATTTCTTGCGCAAGCGCGTGGATGGGCTGGATGGTGCCTATTTCACTATTGGCCCAGCCGATAGAAACAAGCGCCGTACTTTTTTGTAACGCGCCGCGAAGCAGCAATTCGCCAACGATGCCTCGGTGATCAGGTGCGAGACGCGTGACAGAACATCCAAGCGACTCTATCTCGTCAAAGCACGCGAGCACTGAAGGATGCTCAATCATGCTGGTGACGCAGTGAATAGTTGCGGGCGTTCTGCCGTCGCGCATGAGTTGCCGCACATATCCGACAATCGCAAGGTTGTTCGCTTCTGTGGCGTTGGAGGTAAAAATAATTTCACGCGCTTTGCACCCAAGGTGGCGGGCGACAGCGGCGCGGGCGGCAGAGAGAGCCTCGCGCGCCGCGAGGCCGTCGGAGTGAATCGCCCCGGGGTTGCCGTAGAGGTGTGCCGCCCGCGCCGCCGCGCGCGAAGCGCTCCCTAAGACAGGCGTCGCCCCCGCATAATCCAAATAGGTGCGTTTCTTTGCAAAAAAGCCAAGCATTGCCAGATAATCCAATATTTCGTATACTTTCGCAATCGTTTCGTCCCTATGGACCCAAAATACACATATGACAAGCGCAGTGCATACTCGGACAAGTCGACCACCTATTGTGGTGGTTATGGGACACGTGGATCACGGCAAGTCTACGCTTCTTGATTACATTCGCCACACCAACACGGTAGAAAAAGAAGCTGGCGGCATCACCCAGCATGTCGCGGCGTATGAGGTAGTGCACGAGCACGAGGGAGAACGCAAGCGCATCACCTTTATAGACACGCCCGGACACGCGGCGTTTCAGACCATCCGCGCGCGCGGAGCTCATGCGGCCGACATCGCCATTCTTGTCGTCGCGGCCGATGACGGCGTCAAGACACAAACCATTGAAGCGCTAGAGAGTATCAAGGCATCCAACATTCCATACATTGTTGCCATCAACAAAACAGACAAGCCCAACGCCGACATCAACCGCACCCAAAGCTCACTTATGGAGCACGGCGTATATCTGGAAAAACTCGGCGGCGATGTGCCTTGGGTCGCCATCTCGGCCAAGCAGGGCACCGGCGTTTCAGAGTTGCTTGATCTCGTGCTCCTTGTAGCAGAACTCCAACACTACACCGCCGACACCACCATCCCCGCCTCAGGATATGTGATAGAAGCGCACCGCGAGGCAAAGCGCGGCGTGGCCGCCACACTCATCATTACCGCAGGCACACTGGAGAGCGGCATGTCGGTACTTGCCGGCACGGCGCTCGCGCCTGTGCGCATTATGGAAACCGCGGCGGGGAAAACCATCAAGACGGCGACGTGCTCTAGCCCGATTGTGCTTGTGGGGTTTGACGAGCTCCCCCCTGTTGGCGCGACATTTCATGCATACAAACAAAAGAAAGAAGCCGAGGAGGCCCGCGAGGAGGCCCGCGCGCTTGTGCAGAAGGTGGAATCACCCGCTGCGGCGCCAGGGTCTTCCGATTCGTTCGTCATTCCGCTCATCGTGCGCGCTGATACCACAGGCTCGCTTGAAGCTATCGCGCATGAGATAGCGAAACTCCCCACAGAACGCGCGATCATTTCCATTGTGCAGTCGGGTATCGGATCCATCACGGAAAATGACATCAAGGGAGCGGCGGCGCAACTAAACAACCATGCAATCGTCTTCGGCTTCAATGTATCCGCTGATGCGCTCGCACAAGAGCGCGCGCGGCAATTCGGCGTGGATATTGAGACGTTTACAATCATCTACAAACTCACGGAGCGGCTGGAAGAATTGCGCAAAGAGCGCACGCCGCGAATGATGGTAGAGGAAACGCTCGGCCGCGCCACCGTCATAAAAGTCTTCTCAGAGCACAAGGGAGTGCACGTCTTTGGCGGCAAGGTCGCCGAAGGGGTACTGCAGAAAAACACGCAAGCGCGCGTGGTGCGACGCGGCATCGTCGTCGGCACCGGAAAAATCACCAACCTCCAATCGCACAAGGAGAACGTTTCTCGCGTTGAAGCGGGCAGTGAATTTGGCGCTCAAGCGGAATCCTCATTCCAAATCGCGCAGGGTGATACGCTTGAATGTTTTAGCACTGTGATGAAATAGCTATGGCATCGCGCAGACAAACACAGGTCGCCGAGACACTCGCCCACATGGCGGGAGAATTTATTGCGCGCGAATCCAATGGCCAGTCGCTCATCACCGTCACACGCGCCGACATCGCACCCGATCTCAAACGCGGCACATTGTATGTCTCGGTATTGCCCGAAAGCGCCGAAGAATACGCGCTGGATTTCCTCAAGCGCCAGCGCGCGGCATTCCGCGAACATTTAAAATCAAAAAGTTCCTTGCGATATCTGCCATTTATAGATTTTGCCCTTGATTACGGAGAAAAGAACCGTCAGATGGTGGACGAAGCGTTGCGCAAGTAGCACCAGACACTGCGCCATGCGATACTAGGAGCATGAGTAAGAGTAAGAAACTCTACACCGGTAAGGGGGACGACGGCACTACAAAGACATTCGGCTGTGATCAAAGAATGTCAAAGAGCTCTGCTATTGCAGAGGCGCTTGGAGCGCTTGACGAGGCAAACTCGTTTCTTGGTCTGTGCACCGTGCAATCGCGCACCGACAATTTCACCCTGGGGACAGAACACATATCCGAAGTGGTCAAAGAAATACAAGATGATCTCTTCACTGTGCAGGCCGAAGTGGCCGGTGCCAAAAAACGCCTCTCCGCGCGGCGCGTAAAGCGTCTGGAGGCGATTGCTGATACCGTCGGGCGCACCCTCCCGCCCATCACTACGTTTCTCATCGCCGGGGGCACCGAGCTCTCTAGCAGGTTTGACATGGCGCGCACGCTCGCGCGGCGCGCGGAGAGGCGCGTGGTGGGGGTGCATGAAGAAGATATCCAGACAATCGGAGCGCCCACGCTCGCCTATCTCAATCGTCTCTCTTCAGTACTCTACGCGCTCGCGCGCCTTGCCAACCACCAACGCAGTGTCCGCGAATCGGCACCGCGATATCGTTAGAGGCCTGGGCGGGAATCGAACCCGCGCGTGGGAGTTTTGCAGACTCCAGTGTTACCACTTCACCACCAGGCCACGCATTGGTACTTTAGCACATTCGGAATATTATTGTGTCACCGCCGGGGTGGTGTAATGGTAGCCACGGGAGACTTAAAATTTCCTGGCCGCAAGGCCGTGTGGGTTCGAGTCCCACCCCCGGCACAAAACACTGCTGAAGCCGGAGCATGTCTCCGGCTGATTGCAGTGTTCTGCCGCGTGTGGACGAGAAAGCGAGCGCGGGGTACCCACTCAGCAGAGTGGGTCGCGCGAGCATGGCGAAGCGGAGCGAGGAGTGGCGACGACCTGCCGGCAGGCAGGCGAGCGAGCGCTTGGCCGAGTCCCACCCCCGGCACAAATGATCTGTACCCCAAAAAGTGGACACGGGTACACGTTTTCCTTTGTTGATTAGTCATGTTAACAAAGAGAATATGAGAACAACATTTTCGAGCAATGATATCGCGGAACTAAAGAAGAACCCGTGCGTGTTCACCTGTACGACAAAGACGGTGGTGTATTCATATTCCCACACGATATCAGCAAAATGGCTTAACTGCGTGGGAGTACCACAAACTTCCTTGGATACCATATTTATACAACCACGCTCGAACCTATTTTAGGCCAAACCTAGCAAGCGTTTTGAAGCAGACTTTTGACCCGCCAGTCGAAGCTCCTGCGCCAACCGTAACCCGCCAAATACCGGTATTTGGCGGGTTACCGGACACCCCAGTTGAACCCCTTCCGAGCCGGTGCCTCCGTGAGTCTGTAGAGTGGTTTTGTTAGTTTTGTATTTAGAGTGTAATATTCCTCAATGGTTTTGTGGCTTCTTATTATCCTCTATTTCTTTTTTGGCGCCGCGAGCTATCTACTCCGTAGAGTTTTGGCTCAAGAATTCAGCGGACATATCCGCTTGATGAATTCAGTGTTCTTTATCTGTTTTCTCCTGCCAGTCGGATTTGTATACGCGCTGTTTGTACCTCATGACTTAAACATAGGTTGGATTAATCTCGCCATCCTCCTTGGCGGGAGTCTGATTTGGCCAGTAGTGAACCTGGTGGCTTTTTATGCAAACAAACACACAGATGTGGGCATATTTACCGTCATTAATAACATCAGTCCTGTATTTACCGTTACGGTGGCACTTTTACTTCTTAATGAAAATCTATCTCTAGTTCAGTTCGCCGGTGTTGTGCTCCTTATTTTTTCCGGCATTATCGCTACTCTTGCACAACTGAAGGGTGTTGGTCGTGCTGGACTTCTTGGTGTGGGACTTTCTTTACTGGCAGCTATGTTGCTCGGGCTTGCTATTGCGTACGAGCGCTTCATGTTAAACCGCATTGATTTTGGTTCTTACATCATCTATGGCTGGGGTTCGCAAGTGTTGTGGGCGGCGACAATGTCAGCCAAAGAGCTTCATAAAATTCCTTCGTTATTCACGCGCGGGACTAAAACACGCGAACTTCTTTTTGCATGGGGCACAACTAGTAGTCTTAAATCAGCAGCATTCCTTTCGGCACTCAAACTAGGAACGGCTTCTTTAGTGAGTTCCGCCGCAAACTTTCTATCTGTCGTGGTTGTAATCGCCGCATATATATTCTTGAAAGAACACGACCATACTGTGTATAAAATATTAGCAACTGCCGCAGGTATCACGGGTCTCTTTTTGATAGCTGGTTAAAGACAAACGCACTTGGCCGAGTCCCACCCCCGGCACCAACAATACGGCACATTCCAAAAATAGATTTCTTGTGTACAATACGTCTCATTCCGCCCATAGCTCAGTTGGTAGAGCAGACGCCTCTTAAGCGTACGGTCGTAGGTTCGAATCCTACTGGGCGGACAAACGAGCGAAATGTGGAGCTTGCTCCAACATTTCCGAGTGCGGACGCCCAGAATGTAATACTGGGCGGACAAACGAGCGAAATGATATACTCCCGACAATAGGGCGAATGAGGTGATTGATGACTTCGTCCTACACAAAGTGCTGGGGTGGCGAAATTGGTAGACGCGCCAGGCTTAGGACCTGGTCTCGCAAGAGGTGGAGGTTCGAGTCCTCTCCCCAGCACCATAGACAAAATCAAGGGTGTTGTGGTATACATTCACTGGCCCTAATTGGGGGGTCTGAACATTGGAGAGAAGGAATGATTCGCAAGTTCTTTTTTGTAGCGGCCCTGACGGCCGCCGTCGTCGCACCAGCGTTCGCACAAGAGAAAAAAGCTCCATACGTCGGTGATGGCCTCATGCTCGTACAGCAGTTGATCTGCTGGTACAACGGCAAGCAGTACACCGAAGGTGCATTTCTCTGCACTACGGCCAACTATACCCAACGGTGCACAAACGGTGCATGGAGCGACGGCAAGAGGACCAAAGAGGAGGGTGAACCATTCTGCAACGGCGCCTTCAACGGCGAAAAGAAATAACGCCTGATCTGAACACACTGAGAACCCTGGCACAAAGCCAGGGTTCTTTTTCGTAACGCTATAAAGTCGCTAATTCCCCAAAAAGCTCGGGACGGCGTTTTGCACTGAGTTGATGCGGCTTGCGTCGGTATTTGCCGGTGAGAGCTTAAAAGTGTTTTGCATGATGGCGATAATACCCCAGATGGACACCATGATGAACATCCCCGCAATACCCCAAATGATTTTCTGCAGTCCTTCGTGTCTGCCTTTTTCATCCTCAACATGCATCATGAACTGCACGAGACCCCACATAAAATACACAAATCCAAGCGCAAAGACGAGCAGGATCGCCGGATTGAATATGTACGTGATGAAATTGTCGTATATTTGCTGTGCGTAGCTTCCCATAAAGACGATTGGCGGCGCATCAACACCTTGATACGCCGCCGTACATTACACAAACAAGATTGTTAGTAGACGGTGTTGGTGTTGATCTGGATGCCCTGCGGAACAATCGGCGCGTTGGACGTTACCTTGAACGTACTCTGAAGAAGGCGAAGGATGCCCCAAATAGAGACCATGACGAACAATGCAATGATGCCCCAAATCATAAGCTGGATGGCTTCTCCACGCGCCTTTTCCTCACCCATGTTCATGAGGTACTTGATGAGACCCCAGAAGAACACGAGGATGGCAAGCGTGATAAAGAGCCCCATGATTGCGTTGAGGAACGTGTTTATGAGACCAAGTGTATTGAGCAATGTCTGAGCCGAAGCGACGTACGGCAATACGACCGTCCCCATAGCAAGCAATGCCCCAGCAGTGTATTTCCTCATAGGAATCTGATTACAGTGATTATGCGTAAGTAGGTTCATGGTAGCCCGTGCAGGGCGAAATACAAGGAGGTTTTGGAGAGCGTGTGGATAACCACACGTCCATACAACTACTGCCCGCAACCCAAAAACGATGTGCACACGGAACCGCCGCCTCCCCCGGCGCTTATGGTGGTACCCGCGCTACCGGCCTTAAACATGGTGTTTTGCAAAAGATTCAAAATACCTCCCACCGATACCATGACGAACAAAATCAAGATACCCCAGGCAAAATATACCCGTAGATTTTCTCTGTTCTTTCCCTCGCCCTTCATGTTCTTACTAATGCCCCAGAAATATACTGTAACCGCGGCCGTTACCAGAAGTGCCACCAAGGTGTTGAAAATGGGAAGCAGAAACCCGTGCACAAGCTCTGCAAATGAACGCGGCGCCGCAAAGACCACCCAAGGAAGGGACAAAACCAGAACGGGAATGAATGAAAAACGCTTCATGAGATTCTATCTTCCGACCACCTGTGAGACAGTGCCGCCGATCATCGTGGCGACAACCCACGCGCCAAGCAGGAGCGTGCCGCCGATAACAACGAACGCAAAGTTACGATGTGCTTTGGTGATGGCCTCTGGCTTACCCTCGGCGGTGATGTATTGAAAGCCTGCAAGCACCAAGAAAAATGCAACGACAGGGAGCGCAATCATCACCATTGCCTTCAGAGCACCTGCGACAAACGCGGAGATACTACTGTATTGCGCATCCAATGGGTTGTTGAGCCGGCCATTCTGCGCATACGCTACCGACACAGAAGCTAAAAACCATGCAACCGTAGCAAGAGCGGCCGTTGCTCGCTGTCCTACCGTCTTCCCCACTGCGCATGTCTCTTCCCATGCCTTTTTGTAAATAGACATATTAAATGTTGGTGTCTCCGGTAATAAGGGCGTTCATGGCGCGATCAGCCCGCTGTACTGCCTCAGAGAGCTTGAGTGCGCCCGAGGTGGTGTCTTCTATCATCGCGCGCAGAATTTCGCCACTGCGCACAGGGTCTGGATCCATCCAAAAACGAGCCACCAGTGCCTGGCCCTTCAAAAGACCCTCCAAATCAGCAGAGCGAACAGCCAAATATTTACGCTCTGCGCTCACCATGCCGAGTGCTTTTGCCAGAGCGTCGGCGGCATCAGAATTGCCAAGCAAGAACGCAATAGTAAACGCGCCCTGTGGATTTTTGCTCTGTTTTGAGACGGCAAGCGCATAGGCCTCACCGCCGCCGACCATCTTCATACCGGCATCTGCTTGCGCTACATTTTGCGGCAGTCCCGCGATGCTGAAGTTGAGGTTGGGGTTCTTGCGGGCGATAAGCGTCGCTTCGCTTCCGAGCCCCAGATAAAGCGCAAGGTCGCCCCGCGCAAAGGCGTCTATAGAACTCGGCAGTGCGCGACTCCAGCTGTAATCGTCTTTTGCCGGATTTGCAAACTCTGTGTAGAAACGAAGTGCCGATTCTGTCGCGCTCTGGGAACCCTCATCCGTTCCATAGGTACTACGTCCCGCAAGCAGAGAAGTGAGCTTGCCGGCAGAATCAGTGGTGGTGATGGTGCCGCCGGCCTGCATGATGATGGTGGTGAGAATGGTCTTGGCGTGATTGACGTTTTGATATTCACCGAGTGCCACGGCGCTCTTCTGCACAGCACCGGTTGTGTCGCGCCGCGTAAGCGAGCGCTTGTTGGCCTCGCTCGCCGGTCCGGCGTTTACGTCGTACGTTGCCATCGCCGGAAACGCCGCCCAAGAACTTGGCGGGAGCGCATACCCGGCCGCGGCGAGCGAATCTTTGTTCCAAAAGAGTACGAGTGGATCAATAAGAAGCGGAATGCCGTACGCGCCGTCTTTTGTGAAAAACACGGACATGCCGTCGGCAAAGGTGGCGCTGAAGTCTGTCGCAGAGAGCGAGGAAATCGGCACGAGCATGGCCTTTCCTCCATCAAGCACTGTCGCGTCATTCTTCATGAGAAAGATGTCTGGGCCCACTCCCGCGGCGAGCGCATTGGCAAGGTCTGATTCGTACGTTGTGGAATCTTTTTGCTCGTAGGTAACCTGCGAGAAACGAGAATCGGCATCGGCAAGCGAACGCAGTATTGTTTGAAACGCGGTTTTGTCTACCGTGCCCCATATAGAAACAGGGCCGATAGCGCTGGTGTCACCACGCGCGCTCAAAAACGCGAATATGAGCGTGGCCGCAACAGCGGCCGCACCAAAGAAGCCGAGGATCACTGCCTGAAACACGCTCATTTTAGTTGATTTCATATTCAGTCATTATGCCGCACGAAAGACAAGTCCGTAATGGTGTGCGCCTGCGGAAAACTCACGTGTGAATGTCAGCCCTCCAGCAGAAGCGAGCGCGCGAACAGTATCGGCGGTGCACACATCGCGCGCATGTGGTCCCATGCCGCCGAACGATTCTCTCCAGTCAATCACGACAATGGAACCGCCCGATTTGAGAATCCGGCGCGCTTCAGAAAACACAGCGTCTTTGTGTGCTACTTGAAACAGGATGTTGGAGAGTAGCACCACATCAAGAGAATGGTCGGCGATGTGGGTGCCGCCGAGTTTCTCCACATCACCCCACACGATATCTACATTAGAGAGATGCTTCTGTGCGGCGGCATTTTTGACGCGGCGAAGCAAGTCTTTTTGCACATCTACCGCATACACGCGCCCGGAGGGGCCTACGAGCGGGGCCATGGCAAGCACATACGCTCCGGATCCTGAACCGAAATCAGCAACATGCATGCCCGGCTGTAAACCAAACGCAATAACGTTTGTGTGCGGATTCGCAAAACGATCTTCCATCCACACAAGTATACCCCACGCATGCGCGAGGGCGGCCCCCGCGTGCGTAAGTGGTGTGAGTATGTTGCTATGCCTCGCTTTCTTCTGCGGCAAAGGTAACGAATGACGCGAGTGCGTCTCCTTCGCGCAGTTTCATCACGCGCACGCCTTGGGTGGCGCGGCCGAGCGTCGGTATCTCGCGCAGACCCGTGCGGATAGTCTGACTCTTTTGGGACATGGCGACGAGTTCCCCGCCGCCGCCTACGACGACGGCCGCGCCCACAAGCTGTTTGGTCTTCGCGGTGATAGACATGGTCTTGATACCACTGCCGCCGCGGCCCTGCACCTTGTATTCAGAAAGCGGCGTTTTCTTGCCGTATCCAGAAAGAGAGAGGACAAGCAGAGCTCCCTCTTTGGCGCCCTTTTGCACGACACCCGCACCAACGACAGCGTCGCCACCGGCGAGCTTGATGCCGCGCACGCCTCCCGCGGTGCGCCCCATTTCGCGCACATCGGCCTCCTTAAAACGGATAGATTGTCCCTTGGCGGTCGTCAAAATCACTTCATCGCCGCGATGCACAAATTGTGCCGAGATGAGCGAGTCGCCCTTTTCAAGCGAGATGGCGATAAGGCCACTGCGCCGCACCTCCCTGAATTTGTCGGCGGCGGTCTTTTTTACCGTGCCATCTTTTGTGGCCATCAAAAGAGAGAGGCCTTCTATCGCCTTCTTTTCTTTCGGAAGCGGCAGGATAGAAGTGATGCGCTCACCCTGCTCCAGAGAGAGGAAGTTCATAATGGACTTGCCGCGCGTGGCGCGTTTGCCCTCGGGTACGTCGTACATCTTAAGCTGATACGCTTTGCCGCGATCGGAGAAGAAAAGCAGATCGGCGTGCGCGGTCGTCGTCACAAAGTGCGTGACGAAATCCTCCTCTTTGGTGTTGAGATCCACCACGCCCACGCCGCCGCGCTTCTGCCGGCGGTATTCGCTCGGATTCGTGCGCTTGATGTAGCCGCCCTCGGTGAGCACGAGCACGTAATCTTCATCGGCGATGAGGTCTTCAGCGGAGAGGATAGTCGCGCCGCGTTTGACTATCTTGGTGCGGCGATCGTCGCCATACTTTTCCGCGATGTCCTCCGTTTCTTTTTTAATGAGGTTCATCATTTTCTTTTGGTCTTTGAGAAGCGCGGTGAGCGAAGCAATGAGCGCCTGTATATCTGCGAGTTCCTCTTCAATTTTCTTGCGTTCAAGACCGGCGAGCTTCTGCAAGCGCATGTCTAAAATAGCGTTGGCCTGTCGCTCTGAAAAAGCAAACTTCTTCATGAGTCCAGCGCGCGCGGCGTCCACATCGGCGCTCTTCTTGATGAGCGCGATGATTTCGTCTATATGATCAAGTGCCTTGGTGAGGCCGAGGAGGATGTGCTCTCGCTCTTGCGCGCGGGTGAGATCAAATCGTACGCGGCGCGTTACCACCTCTTTGCGATGCGTAATAAACGCTTCAAGAAACGCCTTCAGCGAGAGGGTCTGCGGCGCGCCGTCTTGCAGGGCGACCATATTGTAGTGAAATGTTTCTTCAAGCTGTGTGTGCTTGTAGAGATAATTGAGTACAGTCTGCGCGTTGGCGGTGTTTTTTAGTTCAATCACCACACGAATGTCCTTGGTGGATTCGTCGCGAATGTCCCGCACGCCCTCCAGCTTTTTCTCATGTACCAAATCGGCGACTTTAGTGAGCAGGTCGGCTTTATTTACGCGAAACGGAATGGACGTAACAATAATCTGATAGTCGCCTTTCTTCCCTTCCACAATCTCGGCTTCGCCGCGCACCACCACACCGCCGCGCCCCGAGGCATACGCGTGAGCGATGTCGCGCTGGTTGAACGCGATACAGCCCGTCGGAAAATCGGGCCCCTGGATGAATTGAAGAAGATCCTCGGTAGTCGCCTCCGGGTTGTCTATAAGATGTACGGCCGCCGCGCACACTTCGCGCAAATTGTGCGGAGGGATGTTGCTCGCCATACCCACGGCGATGCCGAGCGTGCCGTTGATGAGCAGGTTGGGCACGGCGGCCGGCAACACCACCGGCTCTTGTTTTGTATTGTCGTAGTTAGGACGGAAATCAACAGTCTCCTTGTCTATATCTTTGAGCATCTCACCCGCGAGGCGCGACATCTTTGCCTCGGTGTAGCGGTATGCGGCGGCGGCGTCGCCGTCAATAGAACCGAAGTTGCCTTGGCCGATGACGAGCGGGTAGCGCATCGTGAAGTCTTGCGCCATTTTCACCATCGCGTCGTACACGGCCACGTCGCCGTGCGGGTGATATTTACCGATCACGTCACCTACCACTGTCGCCGATTTGCGCGTCTTGGCAGTGGCGGAGAGACCGGCTTCATGCATCGCATACAGGATGCGTCGGTGCACGGGCTTGAGCCCATCGCGCACATCCGGCAGTGCGCGCATGGTAATCACGGACATCGCGTAGTCCAGATACGACTCGCGCATTTCCGTGGTGATGGAGCGTTGTACCACGCCCTGCATACCGAGCGGACTCGGCGTCAACGGCTCACCTTTTCCCGATTCTTCTTCTTTTCTTGAACGCGCCATGAGCGCTCAGTATAGCAGAAAAACACCTAAAATGCACGTGAGTTTTTCTCTTCTTATTGAATCGTGGTGTCTGTCTGTGTCGGTAGTCCGAATGAGTCCACCTCAGAATCAGAAGGAGGCGGTATCACGCCAGAGGCGTTGTACGGTGCGGTTTCTTCAGCCGCCTGTGCGGCCGCATCGCGGATCTGTTCTAGCTGGGTACGAGTGTCGCCGTATGTTTTTGCGAATTGCTGAGTTGCCTGATCAAGCGAGGAAAAATCAAATACATCATTGGCCGCGCTTGTGGGAGAAGAAATCGTGGGGACTGGGGTGCCGGTTCGTATCTTTTTAATAAACAAAAATCCCCATGCGATAAACAGCACAACGACGACCGCCACGGCAATCCCGCTCGCGACCGCTTTTTTATCTTCCGCGGGCTTCTGCCTCATGTTGTTGACCGCCTTCTGAAGTGCCATAGATTATGTAGTGAGCACAATTACCTCGCCTGCCTTGCCAGTGAGATCGCGAGGTTTGATAGTGAGCTTCTCAGCATGCTCGGCACCCTCGGCACCGGCCTCTTTAAGAAATTGCTTCAATGACTTTTCATCGTACAAGACGGGGATGACAATCTTCGCCTCCATGTTTACAGCAATTTTGTGTGCGTCGGCCGCAGAGAGCACGCCATCGGCCGAAATCGGCACAATGAGAATGTCCAAATCATCCATCTCCAGCACGTCATCGGGAAGAGCGCCGTCAAGCGCGCCAAGGTAGAGAAGCGACATGCCGTCAAAGTGCACCGAGTAGATGGTGTTGATTCGCTGTTCCAATCCATAATTGGATACCGAGGCAAACCCTGTTGCCGTTACGTCCTTGACTTCATATTCACCCGGGCCCGCGATGACGAATGGCTGTCGCTCGCCGCGGCAGGCTTCTTGCGCACCGTTGAAGTCCGGATGATTGACCGGAATAAAAGCAACGTCTGCGCCGAAATTCGTCGGTTTGAAATTTTTTGATTGTTTGGAGACGGGGCCAAATGCGAGCGTGGTATCGCCCGCGCTTACGCGCACGCACGCACCTTCATGGTAGGTAATGATCATGCCGACAGTATATTGCAAAATCGGCTTCTTTTCTATATACTCCCCCCACGTCATTACTAGGTGACGCGACAAGCTAACACTCCCTGTGTTCGATTCGGCACGGTAGCATGCACGGGAGCACTTGAAGCGTAAACACACACATGACTACTCATGCAGTATTACCAGCGGACGAGCGCGAGGAACACGTTGTTCCTGAACAGCACGGCCCCATGGCGGAATTCCTCCAAAACGCGGCAAAGCGCCCGACGGTTGGGGATGTGGTGGAAGGCCCTGTCGTAGCAATCGGACGCGCCCGCGTGTACGTGGATCTTTTCCCGTATGGCACTGGCGTCATTTACGGACGCGAGTACCTCTCGGCGCGCGAGACGCTCAAGCACGTCAATGTAGGCGACACAATCACCGCAAAGATTGTGAGCGAGGAAAACGAAGACGGCTACATAGAAATCTCACTCCGCGAGGCGCGCCAGGCGCTCATTTGGGGAGAGGCGGAGGTTGCGCTTCAGAAGAAGACGACCTTTGAGCTTCCTGTTACCGAGGCCAACAAGGGCGGACTCATTTTGGAATGGAATGGCATCCAGGGATTCCTTCCGGCTTCACAGCTCACCGCGGCGCACTATCCGCGTGTCTCCGACGGCGACAAAGACAAAGTGTACGCCGAACTGAAAAAACTCGTCGGTAAGACGTTGGAAGTGCTTATCATCACCGCAAGCCCCAAAGAGCAGAAACTCATCTTCACCGAGAAGGGCGCGGGCACCACAGAGCGCGCATCGCTTGTGGAGAAATACCACGTGGGCGACAAACGCGAGGGCGTCGTTACCGGTGCGACGGATTTCGGTGTCTTCGTGAAGCTTGAAGAAGGTCTTGAGGGTCTCGTGCACATCTCCGAGATGGACTGGGCGCTCGTTGAAAACCCGAAGGCTCGCTACAAGACGGGCGACACGGTCAATGTGAAAATCATTGAGATCAAAGAGGGTAAAGTCTCACTCTCCATCAAGGCGCTCATGGAAGATCCATGGATTGCCGCCTCAGAGAAATACAAAAAAGATCAGCGTGTGGATGCGGTGGTCATCAAGTACAACAAGCACGGCGCACTCGCTTCTATTGAAGAGGGTGTCGCAGGGCTTGTGCATGTCTCTGAATTCAAAGATGAAGCCGACCTGCGCGCGAAGCTTGAGCTTGGCAAGGTGTACCCATTCACAATTGCACTCTTTGAGCCCAAGGAGCGTCGCATGACACTCAAGCCAGTCGCATAAGACGGTGGCACTGTAATGTGCACAACTAAACACCCAGGCTCTAAGCCTGGGTGTTTAGTTGTATGCGTTCATCGCCGCGACGGGACCTTGTGCAATAACGCACCCGATGGCCTCTGTCGCATGCTTGTACACTTTCTTGAGCACCTCTCGTTCGCTTTCTTTGAATTTCCCAAGAATAAAATCTATCACCGCCTGTTCTCCTGCGGGCTTTTTGAGCTTGCCATTCGGCGTAGTGGGACAAATGCCGATGCGAACGCGCCAAAACTTCTTCGTCTTCACCGCACGCTCTATTGATTTGAGACCATTGTGCCCGCCCGCACTGCGGTCGTAGGAGATTTTTATCTTACCGAGCGGCAAGTCCATGTCGTCGTAGACGACCAATAGATGCTCCGCGGCCTTCACACTCTTCACATACTTCCCCACTGCACTGCCGGATTTGTTCATAAAGGTCTCCGGAAGCACATACACCGCATCGCCTTTGGCGACGAGTGCCTGCGCTTTTGTATCTGTGCGCCACTCTAGCTTCTCTTTCTTCGCAATCTGCTGGAGGAGCATGCGTCCGGTGTTGTGACGCTCGCCTTCATGTTGTGCATCGGGATTTCCCAGACCAATGACTATCCATTGCATGCGCGCATCATAGCAGAAATGAATTCTGAAGACACACAAATGCGCACGCAGAGAAAAATACGACGCACCATTGCAATCACTTGGTGTCAACGCATGCGACACGGTAGAATTGCACTCACATGGAAGATCCTTTGGCAGAACAGAGTTCGTCATCGGGTGCTCATTCATCCACTCGCGCACATCGCGCCGATCAAAAAACATTTTGGGGCTACACGATCGCCGCCATCGGCATTGCTATCGTCGTGCGGCTCTTCATCGCCTCGCCCTATGTGGTCTCCGGCGCGTCCATGGAGCCCACCTTCCACGACTGGCACTATCTTATTGTGGATCGCATCGTCTACGACGTACGCGCGCCACATCGCGGCGAGGTGGTGGTCTTCCGCTACCCTCCGGAGCCAAGCCGCTACCTCATCAAACGCGTCATTGGCCTCCCAGGAGAGACAGTCATCATTGACGGCGCGAGCGTAACCATAAAAAACGCGGCGCATCCTGAAGGAATCATTCTTTCCGAACCATACGTGTCCGAGGAAAACCGCACCTATGGAGACAAACTGCAAACTACCTTGGGTACGGATCAATACTTTGTACTCGGCGACAACCGCCGCGTGAGCGCAGACTCGCGTCTGTGGGGCCCACTGCACATTCAAGACATCATCGGACGCGTAGATTTGCGATTGTTCCCGTTCAATGAAATCGGCATCACTCCGGAGCAAGTTACGTACGCTGAATAATCAATCATATGCTTCAACTAAAAGACACTCCGTTTAAACACACGAACGGTTTCCTGGAACACGCACTCACCGTGGCGCGCTTTTATGGATTTGAACCGTATGAATCCGTCGCGCAGAAGGCGCGCGGCGTACGCCGCGCGCCAAACGCAAATCCGCCGGAAGCGGAACCTTCATACGCGCGGCGCGACGAGCGCATGCTCGCCGCGACGGCGCGCGCATGCGCGTCTCTTGCCAACACTCCCGGCAGTGCGCGCTTCATCTCGCGCATCGTTACCTCCGCACAGCGCGGCTTTACACCCACGGTGTCTCTTGAACTCCACATCCTCGGCATGCAAGGCGCAATCGCCGAAGCGCTGCTCATCACCATCGCCGATGCCATCCTCGCGGAGGGTGGCGTGCAACATCGCGCGCTTTCCATCAACTCCATCGGCACAACCGATTCTTCCAATCGCTACGTACGCGACGTCGGCGGCTTTTTGCGCAAACATCTGGAAACCATCGCTCCGGCACTGCGTACGCGCGCTGTGGACGATCCACTCGGCACACTCATCCAACTATTAGAACGAGGACACCCGGCCGCGTCGCGCGCGCCACAATCCATGGAATATCTCACCGAAGAAGAGCGCCGCCGCTTTTGGGATCTTATTGAATATTTGGAAGTGGCCGGTATGCCCTACGAACTCAATCCACATGTGCTCGGTAGCCGCGACTGCTGGTCGCACACGCTCTTTGAGATCAGCGAAGTACAACCAGAAACCAACATGCGCGTAAGTATTGTGCGCGGCGGACGCTACGACCCGCTCGCCACAAGACTCTCCGGCACCCCGCTCTCTGGCGCGGCGGCTGTCATTACCTGCGAGGCGCGCGGCAAAATATCTGCGCCGCGTGAAGTGCCGCGCGAGATGTCGCCGTTCTATTTTGCCCACCTCGGGCTTGAGGCCCGTCGTCATGCGCTGGTTACCCTTGAGGCACTCCGGCATGCGGGCATTTCCGTCCGCCAAGGCATCCAACACGACCGCATGGGAGAACAAATGGCAGAAGCGCGACAACTGGGAGTGCCATTTCTCCTTATCATGGGACATAAAGAAGCAATGGAACACACCATGCTCGTGCGCGAAGTGGCCTCCAACTCCCAGCGCTCCATCCCGCTTGATGAGCTCCCAGGGTACCTCAAGCGCCAACGCGCGCGGGTATAGCACCTACTCACATACAGGCAGCTTCCCTTTTGCAGGACCCTATGCTATAGTCCTCGGCACATGAATCCAAACGTAGAAGTACACCGTGTCGGCGTGGAGAGCGCGTTGTCGCTCATCCGAAAGTTCTCTCGTCGCGTGCAGGGCGCTGGAATCATCCAGACCGTCCGCGCTGGCCGATACCGCACCCGCCCGATGTCAAAAGCTGTCACGAAAAAGCGCGCGCTTAAACGTATTGAACGCCAGGGTGAACGCCAACGCTTGATCAAGGAAGGTAAGATTGCGGAATTCACGCCGCGCCGCGGCCAAGGCCCTCGTCGTGAGAGCACCCAGGAGCAAACACCGCGCACAGGCACGGGGCTCGGCGAAGCGACTCCCATCGCACGCTAATGGCGTCTCTTTCTATACGCACTACCACACGCGGAAGCTTCACGCTCCCGCGTGTTCCGTTTGAGATCTTCGCAGGGCGCATCCTCCCGCGCACCTACACCCTTTCGCTCGTACTCTGCGGCGATCATCTCGCGCGCAGACTCAACACCGAGTATCGCAAAAAAACGTACTCGCCCAACGTGCTGTCCTTTCCACTCTCAAAGACCGAAGGAGAAATATTTATCAACGTGCGGAAGGCGGCGCGCGAAGCGCGCCGCATCGGCATCCCCGCTCGCGAGCGCATCGCGCATCTTTTTGTGCACGGATGTTTGCACCTCTCCGGTATTGGCCATGGCCCGAATATGGAGAAGCGCGAGAAGGCACTCCTCTCTGGTGCATCGTTTTCCACTCGCTCGTGCGTTTGAGGAGGCTCTCAAAGGCCGTACAATACAGGAATGGCTCGCACGCCGCTCTATACAGGCATTGACATCGGCACCTTTACCGTAAAGGTCGTCATCGCCGCGCCATCCGAACGCAGTGATGTCCCCATGCAAATACTTGGCACGGGCACCGCACCCTCGCGCGGCATGCGTCAGGGATACATCGTCAGCAGTAAAGACATTTCCGCGAGCGTGCGCGACGCCGTCGCCCGAGCTTCACAAGCGGCGGGCGTGCAGATCAAACAAGCGCGCGTGGCAATCGGCGGCGTGGGGCTGGATGAATTTCGCTCTACCGGCGAAGTCTCGCTCACCCAATCAGGCGGCACCGTAGAAGAAAAAGACATTGAACGCGCCCTGCGCGAAAGCGAAAAGAAGATCGCAAATCGCCTCACCAATCGCCACGTCAGTCATACATTTCCGCTTCGCTACCGCGTTGACGGCGCGCCGGTCTTTGGGCGCCCCCAAGGCTGGCACGGCACCAAGCTCTCCGTAGACACGCTCATCATCACGGCTCTTTCCCAGCATTACGATGATCTCATTGAGTCTGTAGAAGACGCTGGTGTGGAAGTAGAGGGTGTGATGGTCGCACCTTTGGCGGCATCCCTCGTCACCCTCACCAAGGCACAAAAGACCGCCGGCGTGCTTTTGGCCAATATCGGCGCTGAAACGACCTCCATCGCCGTCTTTGAGAACGACATGCCGCTTTCGGTAAAAGTCTTGCCGGCCGGCGCTTCAGACGTAACTCATCAGATTGCGCTCAACTTCCGCGTGCCGTTGATAGAAGCAGAACAAATGAAGCGCGGCGCCGTAACCGGCAGTGATGTCCCGATGAAAAAACTTGAAGACGTGATCACCGCTCGCCTTAAAGACATGTTCAACCTCATCAACGCGCATTTGCGCGAGATAGATCGTGCGCGTCTTTTGCCGGCGGGTATTGTGATCACTGGCGGCGGCTCTGGTCTTATGAGCGCGGCGGAAATCGCGCGCGCGACACTCAAACTCCCCTCGCAAATCGGCGTACTTTCGTTTACCACCCGCGCCGGCAGTGTAGATGCCACATGGGCTGTAGCGTACGGCCTTTGCCGTTGGGGTTTTGCGATAGACACATCGGAGAGCGACGCCTCTGTGGGCTCTGTGGTACGCAGTGGCTGGCAAAGACTCTGGCAAAACATCAAAAACCTCATGCCCTAGGCCGGCATACTGGCACATATTGCTTTTTTAACCCGCGTGCTATGATGTGCCCCATATTGGTAGCTATCCTTTTTGTATGTCCAAGCAGGTCAAGAAAGACGTAGAATCCTTCGCACGAATCCGCGTGATTGGTGTCGGTGGCTCAGGCCAAAATGCCGTCAACCACATGGTCAGCTCCCACGTAGAAGGCGTGGATTTCATTGCGGTCAACACCGACGCGCAAGACCTCGCAAAATCAAAAGCAAAGAAAAAGATTCACATTGGACGCACGCTCACCCGCGGCCTCGGTGCCGGTATGAATCCTGAAATCGGCAAGCAAGCCGCCGAAGAGACGCGCGAAGATCTACAGGACACGCTCAAAGGTTCCGACATGGTGTTCGTCACCTGCGGCATGGGCGGAGGCACAGGCACGGGCGCCGCGCCTGTTGTTGCCAAGCTCGCGCGCGACCTCGGCGCACTCACCATCGGCGTCGTCACCAAACCATTCGGCTTTGAGGGCGCACAGCGCAGCCGCCTCGCCGAGCAGGGCCTCTCTGACTTGCGCAAAGCAGTAGACGCGCTCATTGTCATCCCCAACGACAAAATTCTTTCTATCGTCTCCCGCGAGACAGGTATCAAAAACGCCTTTGCCATGTGCGACGACGTGCTCAAGCAAGCGGTAGAGGGAATCTCCGATCTCATCACCACCACCGGTATCATCAACGTGGACTTCGCCGACGTACGCGCCGTCATGCAAAACGCGGGGAGTGCGCTCATGGGTATCGGCCTTGGCATTGGAGAGCGCCGTGCCGAAGAAGCCGCGCGCGCCGCCATCAATTCCCCATTACTTGAAGTCTCTATCAACGGCGCTAAGGGCGTGCTCTTCTCTATCGCCGGAGGCGAAGATTTGGGTATGCTTGAAGTACAAGACGCGGCCAACGTCATTACCGAAGCCATTGATCCTGAAGCCAAGGTTATCTTTGGCGCGGTCGTGGACGACACGCTCAAGAAAGGTCAGGTGCGCGTTACTGTCATCGCCACGGGCTTTCCCGAGGGCGGCCCGCGTACATCGCTCTTCGGTTCCCGTCTTGCCGCACGCAGAATGGAGGAGCCTGTCTCGCCACTATCATCTACCGCACGTCCTGAAGTAAAGAAAGAAGAGACAAGTGAAGAAACGCCTGCAACGGAAAACGCCGGAGAAGGGAAGGCGAATGCCTCCGAAACCGAAGAGGATTGGGGTGCGCTTCCGTCATTCCTGCGTCGCACCAAATAACAGCCATGAGCGTCCCGTTTGATCTTGTCATTGTTGGCGGCGGCCCCGCAGGGGCCGCCGCCTCTGTCTACGCCGCGCGCAAGCGCATGAAAACCCTGCTCATCACCGCCGAATGGGGCGGACAAAGCGTCGTCTCCGAACGCATTGAAAACTGGATTGGCACCCCGGCCATCTCCGGCAAAGAGCTCGCCGAACAACTCAAAAAGCATGTAGAGACATACCAGGGAGAATGGCTCACCATCCTCTCCCCGGCGCGAGCCACAGGCATCCGCACCGCCGACGACTCCATCACCGTGCTCTGCCAAGACGGCAGTGAACACACTGCCCGTGCGCTTCTTATCGCCGCCGGTGCCGCGCGTCGCACCCTGGACGTCCCCGGTGCAAAAGAATACGAACAAAAAGGTCTCACCTACTGCGCCTCATGCGACGGCCCTGTCTTTGCCGGCATGGATGTCGCTGTCGTAGGCGGCGGCAACGCCGCGTTTGAAACAGCCGCTCAGCTCTCTGCGTACTGCAAGAGTGTTACGCTCATCAACAGAAGCGACACTTTTCGCGCCGATGCCATTACGGTAGAAAAAGTGCTTGCCAAAGAAAACGTCCGCGCGCTCACCTCCTCCATGCCCACTGCCGTCACAGGCGAAGCGTTTGTGACAAGTCTTTCCGTGCGCGATTGTGTAAAAAATGAGGAGAGCACCATCCCCGTGCAAGGTATCTTTGTGGAAATTGGACTTGTGCCAAACACCGCCTGGCTTTCAAATGCTGTCAGCCTCAACAACCACGCACACATCATTGCCGATCCGCGCACCCAACGCACTTCGCACCCGCGTATATGGGCCGCGGGCGACATCGCCGACGGCGCCTACCACCAAAACAACATCGCCGCCGGCGATGCCGTCAAAGCGCTAGAAGACATCTACGCCACACTAAACGCAAAATAATAATTAAACCCATTTTCGAAAATCTTGACGTGTACCCGTGTCCACTTTTTGGAGTACAGATCACTGGCGGTGTATTTTAAAAATAGCTCGAACGGAATTCTGCCCTCGCCGCGCAAAGCGCGGCTCGGGTGTGGCGGGGCAAAAATGAGCGGCTCCGCCGCGCACACTGACAATTTTAAGTTTTTCTTTGGCGGAATAAATTCAGAATTCGCGAAGCGAATACCAAATGTATTTTATGGGAAATTTAATAATAAATCAAAAAAAGAAAGGCGCCGTACCCGTAGGTCGTGCGCCTGATTGCGACCGCATGTCGCGGTCAGTCCTTCTTGCCTGGGACGTACTCGGGTACCTCGGTGAGCATCTCCGAGAGCATCCAGCCGGCCACAGCTTCCTTGTCCTCGTGCTTGAGGTCGAAGGTGCCGAGCAAGCCGTGGAAGCAACCCTTCTGATGCCGCCGCACCGCCTCGTCGTCGGACTTCCATTTCCAGTTGGCGATGTTCGCGCCGCCGAAGAAGACACGGCTTGCGTAGCTCGACCACGGATTGCCGCGCTTGAATTCGGGTGGGCAGAGCTTTGCGAGTTCGCGCTCGTTCGACAAGCCGCCGAACGGCTGGCCGTTACCAGCGAACAGTGGGGACGTTGCCTGCGTTTCCATCGTATTCACCTCCTTCAAGGTTCAGTTTTCAACCTAGACGCCGTGCCTAGATTTAGGGAGTATCCTAACATAAGTTCTCCTATACGTCAAGAAGCGGCGTTTAGCCGCTTCTTGGAAAAAATCAGAATGAAAAAATTTCTTTTGCCCTTACAAAATATGGTTCGAGCCGATTTGTTTTCAGGTTCTTTGGCAGTTTGGAGTGTGCGCGGCGGAGCCGCTCATTTTTGCCCCGCCACACCCGAGCCGCGCTTTGCGCGGCGAGGGCAGAATTCCGTTCGAGCTATTTTTAAAATACACCGCCAGACAGGAAATTGCAAATGCGAGTTGCCCGCCTCGCTTCGCTCGGCGGCTAATTTGTATGGGATTTTTGGCGAAAAAGAAATGCTTTTATCAATAAGGGTAAAAGAAATTTTTTCATTCAATTCATAAAACCATGAGATATGTAATTTACGCTCGCAAGTCGAGTGAATCAGAAGAAAGACAGATTTTGAGTATTGAAGCGCAGCTCGCAGAGCTGCAAGAGTATTCCGCCAAAGAAAAACTTGAAATTGTCGCTTCCTTTCAGGAAGCCCAAACTGCCAAAGAACCTGGGCGAACGAAGTTCGCCGAAATGTTGTCATTTCTGCAATCCGGAAAAGCTGACGGGATTTTAAGTTGGCATCCGGATCGTCTCGCCCGAAATTCAATAGATGGCGGACAAATCGTATATCTCTTGGACACAGGAAAAATCAAAGACCTCAAGTTCCCAACATTTTGGTTCGAGAACACGCCACAAGGAAAGTTCATGCTGAACATTGCCTTTGGACAGAGTAAATACTATGTTGATAATCTTAGCGAAAATATACGACGAGGACACCGCGCAAAATTACGCCGAGGTGTATATCCTGGCTCCGCACCCATTGGCTACTTAAACAATCACCGCACTCGCGATATTGATATCGACCATGAGAGAGCGGAAATGATACGCAAAGGTTTCGAGTTGTATTCAACGGGCAAATATACACTCAAACAAATCGCGAGAGCGTTTAAAGATATGGGTTTGCGGAGCCATAAAGGCAATGTTTTGGCAGTTTCCTGTGTCCAGCGAATGTTGAGCAAAAACTTCTACTACGGATTGTTTGAGTTCAAGGGCGAGACGTATCAGGGAACGCATGAGCCAATCGTTACAAAGAAACTTTTTGATGAATGCCAAGAAGTGATGAAATCTCGCGGACATATCAAGACACGAAAGGCAGAAAAAACTTTTCCGTTTCGTGGATTACTTACCTGCGGGGAATGTGGTTGTGCGATAACCGCCGAGACGCAAAAGGGACACAACTATTATCGCTGTACGAAAAAGAAAAATACTTGCGCTCAAAAATATGTCCGCGAAGAAGCACTAACCGAGCAAGTGAAAAGTTTTCTTCAAAAAGTTTATTTATCAAGCCAAGACACTGAAAAAGTTTTGCGCGAGTTAGATAGGGACGAGCAGAAAGCAAAGTTGGATAATCACGCTACTCTGCAAAATCTCAAGGGTGAAATATCAGACATCGGTGCAAAATTAGACAAATTGCTTTCTGCATATCTCGACGAAATAGTTTCTGCCGAGGAATACGCCGCGCAAAAGGAAAAATTGCTCTCGCGCAAAGTGGAGTGCATCGAAGAAATCGGTGAAATTGAGAATGGGAGCGTGTCTTGGCTCGAACCGGCTCGTGCGTTCGTAAAATCCCTTAATCACGCGACAGAATTGGTGCAGAGTGGGGATAAGTCGGAAATGACAACATTTCTAAAACAAATCGGCTCGAACCATATTTTGATTGATAAAAGCATTTCTTTTTCGCCAAAAATCCCATACAAATTAGCCGCCGAGCGAAGCGAGG
>CBFHTW010000005.1:28125-30929 GCA_965659025.1 Minisyncoccia bacterium | reverse complement strand
AAAACGAAGTGTCAAAAGTAGCGAACTAAGAATGATGAGGGCAAATACGACGTATACATATGAAAGAACCATTTTGGGCGACACGAGCAACTTTTCATACCATGTGGCGTGTGCTGTTGGACTCATTGGAGCAGAGGGGATTTCGGCGGGAGCAGTCGGTTTTTGAGTGCTGTCCTGCTGTGCCGCCGTGTCTTCCGATGCAGGCACATTGCGCGCAGATTCTCCCAAAACCACGGCTTCGGGCTCCGCAACGACACTCGCCACGGCCGGCACCGTGGGCTCTGCAGGTACTGTTGAGACCACCGGCTGTTGTGCTGTCTTTTGTGTGGCGGGAGTGCCAAACATCTGCACCACAAAGGTAGTCGGCCTGCCGCGATACATACCATCGGCAACCGCGATGCCTACTTCCGTGTAGCGCCCATTGAGAATGTTGGCCCGGTGCGATGGCGAATTCATCCACGCGACCTCCACGTCGTGCGAATCAGAAAAGTCCACCGCAAGATTTTCCCCCGCATCTGAAAACACATAGCCGGCTTTTTTAAACCAATACCAAGAGTCTTTGCCGTCGGGAGAGACGTGTGCAAAGTATCCCCCTGCGATCATGTCTTCGGCTTTTAGTCGCGCCGCTTCCTCAAGCACTGGGTTTATAGAGAGCCCCCCGAGATTTTTTTCTTGCCGATCGGCGTTTGTCATGTCCACCAACACTGAAGAGATGACGTTGGCGAGTCCGCCTGAGCGGATGGTGAAATAGGAGACGAGCGAGATGCCAAACGCGCTCAAAATGAGTGCGAGAAACAGCGCCGAAGAAATGCCCGCAAAATAGGTGCGATTGTCGTCTTTACGATGCCTTCTCAAGTACCGCACGAGTCTTTTGAACCGACGCTCCATAGGAGCAGTATACCTCCGACACCAACAATGGTTTAGCTTTCATGGCGAAGCAAAAACCCGGGCTGTAAACCCGGGTTTTGCTTCGCCGCTCTCTAATCGCGACCTACGGAAGCGTAGGAGCTGGGAGATTGAGCGATGGGCAGTGGATCATGTTGATCTTCCACGCCGTCGTCTTGCTCACAAAGCCCGTAGGTGTGTGGTCTGTAGGAAGGCCAAACGGCACCCACGGCGCGAGTACATCCTGCCAGTATTTCACCTGGAACGTACTCACGGCATTTTTGGTGAGCATTCCGTAGTAACCAGAGACAGGAAGGTTGGCACCGACTTCCCCATTGAGGAATGTCTGGAGCGCCTTGACCTGCGCAGGGTTATTCTGCAGGCCCATACCCATTGGGATCTGCGTGATGAGCGCCGTGCACTCGCCACCGGTAGTGGAAGCGCCAAGCACCTGCCCGCCAGTCGGGCTAGTAGTGGTAGAAGCGCCAAGCACCTGGCCATTCACCCCAATACCACCAGCACCCACGATCGGGCCGTTGCCGGCAGGCGGCGCAGGCGGTGGCGGAGGTGACGCTGGTGCGATGTCGTTGTTCGTTATGGTGCAAGTTGTGCTGTTTCCATTAGCAAGGGTGATGTTGGTACAACCGTCGTAGCTTGTTGTGTACCCGTCGGCCGTCGTTTCTGTAATGGCGTACACATTGTCTTCGCCGCCATCAACGATTACGTACCCCTCGCCACTGCTGTCAAAGGCAATCGGCTCTCCTGTCGTCTCTCCATTGTGGCTCAACTGGAATGAGAAGTCTGACGCACTGGCTTCACCATTGTTGTCATTGACAACACTCTTGTGCACATAGATGATCGCACGCTGTGTGTTGACAAAGGTGCAGGTTACGTGATCGCCATAGTCAACAGTAATCGTCTTACCACCGGCAATCGCAACTCCGACGGAGTTGCCGTCGTACTCACATGAGACGTTGGCGAGTTGCCAGCCCTCTTGGCCGTTCTCTGTCACGTTTCATGTACCCACTTCAAGTGAGAGATTGTGGGAAAGGTACGAGCCTTCGTTGTTGTAGAGAGTGAAACCCATGGATTTTCCTTCTCCGCTAGGCGCTACCGTGAAGTGGAAACTACCCGTCCCGTCACGGATATCCTTAATGACCGTAAGCACCGGCAATTTACCATTGGTGAATGTACAGGTAACAGTCTCCCCTGCGGCAAGATTGATCGCAGAAACACTGCTTCCGTCATCACAGGTCGCGCTCACTTGCGCCCACCCTTCAGGTACGGATTCGGAAACGCTATACACGCCTGGCGAGAGCTCGCCTGAGGCGATTTGTTGTCCGCCAGCTATTGAGAAGCCCTCGCCCCAGTTCGGCGTAAAGGCGAAGAGCTGTTCATCTCCCGTCGGTTCAATCTCTTTCCTGACGATAATCTGTCCCTTCTTTATGTTGTTGAAGGTGCAGACGATCGTCGCGTCCGAGGTGAGTGAGATGGAGGAGGGGTTTTGATCGCCCGTACAGCTCGCGCTACCGGCCTCCCACCCAGCAGGTGATGTGTCTTCTGTCACCGAGTATGTGCCCGGCTCAAGATTGCTGAAAGTCTGGCTCGCGACGCCACCGCTGGTGGTAAGCGAGAACGTACCGAGCTGTTCACTAGAGAAGCCGAAGGTGTTATCTCCGCCTGTAGCATTTTTTACGATAGTGATGGTGCCTGGCGGGACATACGCATTAGTGATGGTACATGTCGCGTTGCCTCCCGCGGCGAGCACGATGGAGCTACCTTCCTGATCCGCAACACCAGAACATACCCAGCCTGTTGATGGCGCGTAGTGAGGAATGCTTGATTCAGAGAGTGAGTAAGTACCTGCCGATACCGTCGCCGAGGTGACCTCCACGCTGCCGCTTGCGCCGCTGATGGTT
>CBFHTW010000005.1:0-28115 GCA_965659025.1 Minisyncoccia bacterium | reverse complement strand
ATGTCCAATCTCCCGCCGAAGCGAGGCCTTCTTCTGGAGCACCGGTGTTGTCCACTACTTTCACGAGCGTGAGCGTCGGTGCTATGTCGTTGTTGGTGATGGTGCAGGTTACCGTTGCGCCGTTTGCAATGGAGAGATTGTTGCAGTCGGTATTTTCATTGGCGCTGTTGGAGTACGTTGCCGTGTATGCCGTGGTGGCATCTTCAACCACTGAGTACGAACCAGCATTTTCGCTGATACTGTTTTGTGCACCAGACTCAAAGGGAATTGATGTCCCATCGTTTACCTTGAAGCTAAACGTGCTCGTAGCGGCAGAGCCGCCGTTGTCGTTGATAATGATTTTGTTGACGATGAGTGTTCCCGCTTGGTCATCGTTGGTGATGGTACAGGTGTATGTAGCACCAGCGCCGGCGCTCGCGATAACACAATCGGAAGAATCAGATTCTGTGTAGCCGCTTGGTCCGCCGCTTTCGGCAACCGCATACGCCTTACCGACTTCCAGCGTATAGGCGGTGCCTGATTCGGAGCCTGCCGCGCTTCCAGTGCCTGTGCCACCATTACTTGAGCTTACGGAGAGTGTCCAATCGCCAGCCACAGCTGTGCCGCCGTTGTCTGTCACAACGTGCTTGATGACATTGAGTGTCGCAGAAGGCGGAGTGGCGGTTCCAGAGACAACCACATCATCCACGCGGAAGTACTCGCCGGTGCCATTGGCGTTGTTGCGGAATCGTAGCAAGAACGAGCTGTTATCAAGGGCAGACAGCGAAGCGTTCACCTGCGAACTCCATGCGGGAGAACCGCTATCAAGCTCGTGGGAATTAATCTGGGTCCATCCTGTGCCGTCTATGCCGTCGCTACAGCTACCGGATGCCCTGTACTCAACGATGCCATGGTCGCTCGTACCGTCTGCATCCGAATCCTGTTTCCAGAAGTACTTCAATGCCAAGGAGTAGAAACCAGACGCATTCACGGTCGTACAAATATATTCATCTCCTGCCCCTATTTTTGCAAACTTGTTTGAGCCGTTTGCATTTCTGGTCTGGTCTTCACCCGTCGAAGCACTTCCGGTGATACCAGTGTCATCGAAACCTGACGGATCGCTCCATTTTGTGCCTGAAAACGATGAATCGTCAGATGTATCAAAGGTGTCGGCGAACGGCTGGACGACCGTAACAGCACCTGTGAGAGTGGCGGAGCCGCTTACGGTCCCGTCGCATGTGTCATTGTTGTAACCGACAAAGTCCGCATCGTATGTGCCGGCCAACGAAGGAGCCGTAATAGTGAATGTCTCACTATAGGACCCTGTTGATGTGTGGTTTGAGTGATTTACGCACGCGTATGATCCCGTCCCCACTCTCCACTTGGTGGAATTCCAGTCGTTGTCAGTACCGCTTCCGGCCGTGGCCACATTCACCGTTGCCGATATTGACTCGCTTGGGTCATACGAACCATAACTACCCGCTGTCGTGCCGTCAAGAGTCGCGGATGTAACACTGATGGATGCAAACGCAAAGCCAGCAGGAATGAAAATTCCGACGGCCAACGCCACAACAGACGCATACATACCAATACGAATGAGAGAGGATTGAGTATATGTTTTCATACTATATAAGAGGAGAAGAGCTACCAAACGCTAATAATGTTAGCTGATAAGGTTCACTCGGGGAGGAAGCTATCGCACTTCCTGCTCTCCTCACCCTACTCCTTGCCCATAAAAACGCAAGGCCGTCTACAGTGCGCAGACAGCCTTGCAAAACAGGCTTATGTAGAGCCATTATTCCATCCCTTCCATGCCGCCGGAGTTTGCGCCATGTGTTTTCTTTTCTTCCGGCAAATCAGCGACTGCCGCCTCTGTAGTGAGGAGTACCGCCGCGGCACTTGCCGCGTTTTCCACGCCAAGGCGCGTTACTTTTACCGGGTCTACAATTCCCGATTCATACATGTCCACAAGCGTGACGCCTACCGACTCGGCGGCGGCATCAAAACCCCACGCGCCACCTTTGGAGACTACCTGCTGGAGAATGACCGCCCCATCCTCGCGGCCGGCGTTCTTGGCGATCTGCAGAAGCGGCGCGGAAAGCGCGCTCGCAAGAATGCGATACCCGAGCGTGAACTCGTCGTGCGCCTTCGGATCAATTTTGTTTGCGATCTTGCCACCCACCTTGGCGAGCGCGGCACCGCCGCCTGGCACGATGCCCTCGGCGAGCGCCGCCTTCGTGGCGTTGACCGCGTCTTCAATTTTGTCTTTGAGGTATTTCATTTCTGTCTCCGTAGCTGCGCCCACACGAATCACTGCCACCCCACCGGAGAGCTTGGCGATACGCTCGTTCAGTTTTTCGCGGTCAAACGACGAATCCGTCTGCTCCATTTGGGTGCGCAATTGTCCAATCCGTGCCTCAATAGAGGCCTTTTTGCCCTTCCCGCCCACGATGACCGTAGAGTCCTTGGTAGCCACCACGCGGGCCGCGCGGCCGAGCATATTTACGTCGGCGTTTTCAAGTTTGATGCCCACGTCTTCGGAAACGAGTGTCGCTCCGACGGTTGTGGCAATGTCTTGCAACTGTTCCTTCTTGCGGTCGCCATAGCCAGGAGCCTTCACCGCGAGCACATTAAAGATGCCGCGGATTTTGTTGACGATAAACGTGGCAAGCGCCTCGCCGTCTACATCGTCGGCGATGATACACAGATCTTTCTTGCCCGCCTGCGCCACCTTTTCAATAAGCGGCAAAATGTCTTTGATCGCTGAAATCTTTTTATCGGTAACCAGGATGAACGGATCTTTCATCTCCGCCTCCATGCGCTCGGTGTTGGTGACGAGGTACGCGGAAACGTAGCCTCGGTCAAACTCCATGCCGTCTACAAAATCGGATTCAATGCCGATAGACTGCGATTCCTCCACCGTAACCACGCCATCCTTGCCCACCTTCGTCACGGTGTCGGCGATTGTCTTGCCGAGCTCCTCGGATTCAGCGGAAATAACGGCGACGCGGCGCACATCCTCTTTGCCCTTGACCTCACGCGAAAGCTTCTTGAGCTCCGCAACAGCGTCTTTGGCGGCCGCTTCAATGCCGCGACGCACCATCATGGCGTTGGCGCCCATCGCGGTGCGGCGAAGCCCTTCGTGCACGATCGCCTGCATGAGCACCACCGCAGTGGTAGTGCCATCGCCTGCTTTGTCGTTGGTCTTGGTAGCCACCTCGCGCACGATTTGCGCGCCCATGTTTTCAAATTTGTCCGGAAGCGTTATTTCCTTGGCGATAGAAACGCCGTCGTTGGTAATCGTCGGACCGCCCCACGAGCGATCAATGGCCACGTTGCGACCACGGGGCCCAAGCGTCACGCGCACTGCGCCCGCGACCATATCCACACCGCGCTTAAGCGCATTGCGTACATCCGCATCAAACAAAATCTGCTTTGCCATATAATTTTGGTGAGAATGTTAGCCAATAATTGCCAAGATAGAGCCTTCGGAGACGATGTAGTATTCCTCGCCATTCATTTTGACCTCATCAAATCCGTACCGAGAAAAGATGACTATGTCACCCACCTGCACGCGCGGTGGGATAAGCTCGCCACGCTCGCTTCGCTTGCCCTCGCCTACTGCCACCACCTCTCCACGCTCTGGTTTTTCCTTATGCACTGTGTCGGGAATGATGATGCCTGAGACTGTTTTCTCCTGCACTGCTTCTATGGGGCGCACGAGAACGCGGTCGCCCAAGGGGCGAATTCCGCTCCCCGCCCGTTTCTTCTGCGGTTCGGTTTTCTTTGCCATGGTGATACTGATGAGACTCGTAACGTCCAGGAAATGTAGGGGATTTGGAGTGGCGTGTCAAACAAAGCTCAGCCAACGCGTGCCAATTGCAGAGAATTCCCGACTGTGGTACCATATCGCCCACATGACATCCCTCCAGGTTGCGCTTCCATATGTACAACTTGCGCTTTCCGCGCTTCTTATGGTCGCGGTGTTGCTACAGCGCACCGGCGCATCGTTGGGTGGCGCGTTTGGAGCCGACAATTTCTCGTCAGGTTTCCACACACGCCGCGGTGCTGAAAAGTTCTTGTTCCGAGTCACTATTGTGCTCGGTGTGCTTTTCGCCCTTTCGGCTGTCATCTCATTACTGATACACTAAGGCGAACGCGTGCCCCCGTGGCGCGTGAGTCATTGTCATCATGAATTCTCTAGAACCGGCCGACGGTCTTCATCCCACATCGCTCATGGCACGCATGTGCGAACGTATGCGCGCGTGGCACACCCAGGGCTCTTTTATGCGCAAGACAGCACTTTTGGGAACGCCGGAAAAAATTCTCACAACACTCTCCCCGGCCGAAAGGTTGGTGCTCTATGTGCTCTCCGGCCTTCTCGCCATCAGTGCCATTGCGGTGGTGATACAGGTCAATAGTGCGGCTTCGGTAATAGTGCCGGCGCGCGGCGGTTCCCTTTCTGAAGGTGTCGTGGGCACGCCGCGCTTCATCAACCCACTGCTCGCCGTAACGCAAACAGACCGAGACATGACGGCCCTTATATATTCCGGACTCATGCGCTCTTTGCCCGACGGCTCTTTGATTCCAGATCTTGCATCTTCATACGATCTCTCTTCTGACGGAACGACATACACGTTCCACATTCGCGACGACGCCACCTTCCACGATGGCAGTCCGCTGACGGCGCACGACGTGGCGTACACCGTGGAGCTTGCGCAAAACCAAGATATCAAGAGTCCGCGTCTTGCCGATTGGGCCGGCGTGCGCGTTTCAGTGCCAGACGAGCACACTGTCGTGTTTACGCTCCCAAAGAGCTACGCGCCGTTTCTTGAAAACACCACGCTCGGGATTCTCCCCAAGGCACACTGGGAACATGTTTCAACGGCAGAATTTCCCTTCAACATACTCAACACACACCCCATCGGAAGCGGACCATTCACCATCGGTGCCACCAATACCGACCATAGCGGCATACCCACCGAGTACACTCTTGAGCGTTTTCCTGATTTTACACTGGGTGCGGCACATCTTGATCGCATAACCTTCACATTTTTCGGCAACAAAGAAGATCTTCTGAAGGCGGCCAACTCCGGAAACATAGAGAGTTTTGCTGATGCACTGCCTGGTGCCGATGAGCTCTCGCATGTGCGCGGCACTGCGACGCGCGCGCCACTTGAGCGGGTGTTTGCCGTCTTTTTCAACCAAAGCCACAAGAAGATATTCACCGATCTGGCTCTGCGGCGCGCGCTTGATGCGGCAGTGGACAAGCCTCGCATCGTGCACACTATTCTCGGCGACTACGGCGAGGTGCTCTCCGGGCCCATCCCGCCGAACACGCTCACCACTCCGGCCACCACGTCTACGGAAGAAATGACCAGCGAAGCCCGCGCAGAACATGCACGCGATCTCATTGCCAGCGCGGGTTGGAAATGGGACACAAAAACCTCTACATGGAAAAAGGGTAAAGAAATCCTCTCCTTCTCACTTGCTACAGCCGACACACCACAGCTTGTAGAAACCGCGCGCGCTGTTTCCGACGACTGGAAGCGTGCCGGAGTGCAGGTGGAGGTACATGTGTACCCGCTCACCGAGTTCAACACGAGCATTATCCGCCCTCGTGCATACGACGCCATCCTCTTTGGAGAAGTCGTGGGGCCATCGCTTGATCTCTTCGCGTTTTGGCACTCCAGCCAGCGTATGGACCCAGGACTAAACCTGGCCTTGTACGCCAACGCAAAAGCTGATACACTGCTTGCAACTGCTCGCGCGACGAACGATCAAGCACTGCGCGATAGGACATACACCAAAGTGTCTTCGGTCATAGCGGCCGACTACCCAGCGGTATTCCTATACGCTCCGGAGTTTGTCTATGTCACGCCGAACATGCTACATGGTGTGGAACTTGGCTCGCTCACCACGCCTTCGGATCGGTTTGCAAACGTGTATGCCTGGTACGAATACACAGAGCGGGTATGGGAGATTTTTGCTCCTAGCAATACACAATAGTAATCAAACAATAGTACACATTATTAGTTACTCACATTAGTCAGCATGGAGGATACATTCCACATGCAAAACAGAATTATATGAACCCAGAACAATCGCCTTCTGACAAGAAGGCACCATCTGAACACGCAGGCCCTCTCCGGGCAGGCCCTAACCGGGTAGACCCTAACCAGGCAGGCCCCATGCACCGAGGACCTCGTCCTGCAGGCGGACACCGCCCGGGAGGCCGTACAGGAGGCCCTGGCCGGGCAGGCCCTGGCCGCTCGGGTCCTGGCCGCACGGGTCCTGGCCGGACAGGCCCCGGTCGCTCTGGCGGCGGCCGAGCGATGAGCTCGCGCCGTAGCAATCACCCACCGCGCATTCGCGCCACACGGCCTGAACACCGCGCACCAGCCCACGCACGGGCAAGTGCGCACATCCCGCCACCGGCCGACGACGTCGTCCGCATCATCCCGCTCGGCGGCGTAGAAGAAATCGGTCGCAACATGACCGCGGTAGAAGTGGGCAACGACATTTTCATCTTGGACTGCGGCTTCCTCTTTGGAGGCGAAGGTGACATGCCCGGCGTTTCCTATGTGCTTCCCAACACTCGCTATCTTGAAGAGCGTCGCGAAAAAATCCGCGGACTCTTTGTGTCGCACGGACACCTTGATCACATCGGCGGCATTCCGTACATCATTGATCGCATCGGTAATCCGACAATCTACACTCGTAAACTTACCGGACTCATGATCCAAAAGCGCCAGGAGGAATTTCCTCATCTGCCGCCAGTACAAATCCGCAACGTAGAGACCGACGAGGCCATCAAACTCGGCGGTACAACTATCCGATTCTTCGGCGTTACCCACACCGTGCCCGATTCTATGGGCATCATCGTGGAAACACCGTGGGGCGACGTGGTCTTTACCGGCGACATCAAGCTTGATCACGACGGCGAAAAGCCGAGCGAGGAAGAAGAGCGCGAGTTCGGCGTATTCAAGACACGCAACGTGCTCGCCCTGCTCATGGACTCCACCAACGTGTGGCAACCGGGCTTCTCTATTCCTGAGCGCAACGTGCACAAGACGCTTGAAGACATCATCACCAAACAAAACGGACGACTCATTATCGGCATGTTTGCCTCGCACCTGGAGCGCCTCATGAAGATCGTGCAGATCGCCGAGGCTTCCGGCAAGAAGATCGTGATTGACGGACGCTCTATGAAGACCAACCTGGAGATTGCCCGCCAGCTCAACTACCTCAAACACCGCGACGACACCGTGGTGCCGGTAGAGGCAATAGACGAGTACCCTCCGGAGAAACTCATCATCCTTGCCACCGGCGCGCAAGGCGACGAATTTGCCTCTCTCGCGCGCATTGGCAATAAGACGCACAAGTATCTCCGCCTCAAGCCCTCCGACACTATCGTGCTTTCGTCATCGGTCATTCCGGGCAACGAACGCTCGGTACAAAAACTCAAAGACAATCTCTCCCGCCAGGGGGCGCACATCATCACCTATCACGCGAGCGACGTGCATGCCTCAGGTCACGGCAACCGCGAGGAAGCCGCGTGGATTCACCGACAGGTGCATCCGAAATTCTTCATCCCTGTGCACGGCTATCACTACATGCTCCGCGTGCACGCCGACTTGGGAGAAGAGATGGGCGTGCCGCATGATCGTGTTTGTATCCCAGACAACAGCTCTATCGTTGAAATCAAAGGTGGTGAAAAGATATACAAGCTCCCCGTCAAGGCTCCGTCTGAGATGCGCGTGGTGGAAGGACACACTGTCTCCGAGCTCTCCGACGTGCTCATCCGCGATCGCAAGGCGCTCGGGCAAGAGGGCTTTTGCGTGGTCGTGGCTACGGTAGATCGCCGTACTGGCCGCTTGCACAAGTCGCCGGACATCATCTCGCGCGGATTCGTGTACTTGCGTGACAATCGCGACCTGATGGACCAAACCCGTCTTATCGTGCGCAAAAGCGTGGAACAGGCGCTCCACAACCCGCGCTCAGCAGATCTTGATGAAGCTCGCGAGACGCTCGCCGAGGATGTCTCCAAGTTCCTGCTCACGCGCACACTCAAGAGGCCTATCGTCATTCCGGTCATCGTATCGGTATAAGACCCCTTTCGGCGGAGTATAATAAGCCCGTCGCCGCTTCGCGCGCGACGGGCTTATGACATACCGAGAACAATTCGCGCGAGTCCGAAGAAGGATTTACATGCTGGATTTCCTGCTGGTCATTGAGATGGCCACGGGTTCTTTGTTTTATGCCACATTTCTTTCAGAACGCGGCATTTCCGATTTTGGCATTGGCATCGTCTATGCAGGCGCGTTCTGCGCCGGCATAGTGGGACTTCTCAACACGCCCCGTCTGTTGAAATTATTTGGCAACCGCCAAGTCATGGCCGCCGGCGCGCTTAGCGCGGCGGCAACGGCGCTTGTTCTTTCATACACCTCCAACACATCATTCATCCTTCCTAGCTTCATTATTCTCTCCACGCTCACACTGATGGTGTCGTTTTCCATGGACATATTTTTGGAAAGCTCCAGCACCGACGGAGCAACTGGTGCAATACGCGCCTTTTTGCTTACCATTGCCAACACTTCATTTGCCCTCGCGCCGCTTATCGGCGGCGCTCTGGTGTCTCACGGGCATTTTGAAAATCTGTTCATATGGATCGCCACGCTTCTTTCTGTGTTTGCCATCTCCTCATGGTTTGCCCTCCGGTCATTTACCGATCCAGTGTACGAACACGTCGCGTGGCGTTCGGTCATCGGACGAGTGGTGCATGATGTGGATTTTCTCGCCGTCTTTGCCGTGGGATTTTTACTTCGTTTTTTCTACGCGCTCACCGCTATTTACCTGCCGCTGTATTTGCATGAACACCTCGGCTTCTCACTCTCACAGCTCGGCGTGCTTTTTGCCGTCATGCTTATTCCGTTTCCGCTCATCCAGCTCCCGCTCGGGCACCTGAGCGACAAACGTTTTGGAGAAAAAGAATTTCTTGCCACGGGCTTTGGAATATTGACGCTGACAACCATCTCCCTGTCGTTTGTCTCTGGAAACGACATGGCAGTGTGGGCAATAGCGCTCGCCGCCACGTCGTTCGGCGCGGCAATGATAGAGGTGGCGAGCGAAAGCTATTTCTTCAAACAGGTGGATGGGCGCTCCGTTGGCACCATTTCTGCGTACCGCATGCTCTATCCGCTCGCCTTTGTTGCCGCTCCACTTGTCGGCACTATTGCACTCATGGTAATCCCTCTTCAAGAGATTTTTATTCTCTTCGGCATCATTATCTTCACAGGGTTGCCTATTTCCCTGCTTATTACCGACACGCGCTAAAGGTGCCAGCGCCCGCCCTCCTTGTGAATGAGGCCGTCGCGCGCGAGCGCAGTGAGCGCGAGGCGTACGCGGCTCTTGGCAAATGAGAGAGTGCCGAGCGTTGGCTTCTTTTTGTGTAATTCGCGCAGTATCGCGCCACGCACCTCGCGAAGCGAACCCTTGAACGCTTTTTGGCGCGTGTAGTGTGCGCTTCGCTGGTTCATGCGCACGCCATTGGCCTTGAGGTGCGCGCCATAATCCATGAGTGCCGCGTGCCAGTCTCTCTGACGCTGTGCGGACGCCAAACGCTTGGCGATACGACGCACATCTGCATCATGCACCTTCTGCCTATGCGCAGAAAAGAAATGGTGTGTGATAGCCGTGCGGATGTTGGTCTCTACCAGTGTCTCCGGTATGCCGTAGGCAAAGGCGCGCACCGCGGCGGCCGTGTATTCGCCAACGCCAGGCAATGCGCGAAGGGCGGCCGAGTCCTTGGGGACTCGGCCGCCATGCACGCGCACAATCTCCTGCGCCGCTTCGTGGAGAAATTTGGCACGTCGATTGTACCCGAGTCCGATCCACACACGCAGTACGTCGCTCAAAGAAGCGGCCGCAAGTGCGCGGACATCAGGGAACACTTCCAAAAATTCAGGATACTTTTCGCGCACGCGCGAAACTTGTGTCTGCTGAAGCATAATTTCAGACACGAGAATCTTGTATGGATCACGAGTGCGCCGCCAGGGCAAATCATGCCGTCCGTGCTTTTTCCAATAGCTCCACACCAACAAACGAAAATCAGGTGAGGTCGACGAATATCTTCCGGAAACCTCGCCACCCTCAAAGAAGGCAAAACGTGCCTCTTTCGGGACCCTCGCAGCGCGACGCCTGCCTGCGCAGGCAGGGCGCGAGAGTGAGCGCCCCGCCAGCAGGCGGGGACGCGACCCGAAAGAGGCATGTTCTGCCGAACTAAAACTCATACACCACGTCCTTCCTCTCCACCACCACCTTCCATCCAAGCCGTCGCGCGTGGCGATACAATTTCGCATTAGGGTTGAAACAAATCGGCCGCGCCACAAGCTCCAAAAACGGCACATCGCTCTCTGTGTCGCCCACGCCGATAGAACGCTTGAGTGTCAGGTTTTCTTTCTCCACGGCTCGGCGCACCACATTGGCCTTATTCGCAATCACATGCTGATCCACAATGCCGCCGGTAAATCGCCCTTCGGGTCCTATCTCATAGATGGTTCCGTACACCTTATCAAAGCCGAGCCGCGGGCAGAATTTATCCAACATCGTTTTCGGTGAATGCGACACCGCAAGAAGAAAGTACCCTTCTGAACGCAATTCAGAAAGCAAATCTCGCGTGTAGCAGTACACCTGCTTCCAGCGCGCATCCACCACCCGTTCCGCCGCATCAGCCACATCGCCATAGTGCACGCCCTTGAGGTGCTTTTGAAAGGCGGCAACCATCGCTTCTATGTACGCTTCGTAGTCCCCCTCTCTATCCAACCATTTTTGCCTTTGCCGCGCATAGAGCTGTCGCGCATTTTCCGGAAAAATTTTCTCATGCACCAACTCCTCAACCAGCTCAATGAGTAAGCTGGAGCGAAATATGGTTCCGTCCACATCAAATATCGCCACCGGCCTTTGTGCCATATCCACCATCCTACACCCCGAGAGGGGTTGTCAAAAACGCCGAGGCGCAGTATGGTAGCAAGCGGCACACTACTATAAGGAGGAGGACACTGAATGAATGCTACTGCAAAAAAGGCGCGCCTTGAGCGTGTTATTGTGTTTCCGGATGGTACGGAACACAATCAACGTGCTCTTGAAGAGTATGTTGAACGGCACTACTTGCCGAAAGAGCGCAAAGACCTCGTTGAGCGCCTACTGAAGATGGTGAGCAAGTGCGAAAGAGAACAGCTCCTGGAATGGGCCGAAGCAACAAGCGGCACACCCCACGAGCTGTGCTACCCACTCATGCTCGCCCTGGTGCGCACAATCATCTGTGTGTACCGCGGCAACTGCGTGGAATATGTTCTGCAGAAAATCGCCACGCGCGGCACGTGCCGAGGCATCCTGCTTCCCGGATGATCTTTTCGGCCCCTTATCGGGTCTTCGGCCACCTGCGCACAGCAGGTGGCCATATCTTTGTGAGTGGATGTGCGACGCAGTCGTGTTTGCGCGCTGGACATACATAGCGGCCATACAAAACCAGTCCGTTGTTTACATACTTCCAGTCCTTTTTGGGGATGAGTGCTTCTAACTCATGCGAGATGCTCGTAAGGTCATTGCTGTCGGCAAGATCAAAACGTTTTGCAAAACGCCGCACATGTGTGTCTGTGGGAATACCCCCCCAAGAGTCATACAGCTCTCCCAAAACCACGTGCGCCGTCTTGTACCCTACGCCAGGAAGCGTTACCAGCTCCGCGGCAGTGCGCGGCACGCGACCGCCGAAATTCTGCGAGACAATCTTGGCCGCCGCGATAATATGCCGCGCCTTGGTGCGAAAAAATGGAATGCTGGATATTTCCTTTTCAAATGTCTTCGGATTCGCCGCCGCAAAACATGAAGGTTTCTTGTATTTCTTGAAAAGCGCCTGCGTAGTTTTGTTGACGGCCTTGTCGGTGCATTGAGCAGAGAGCATGACTGCAACGACACATTGAAATGGAGTGCGGTATTGCAACTCACTTTTTGGCATGGGGTACGCGTGCTTTAGGTACGAGACTATTTGCTTGGCACGAAGTGTGCGCTCTTTGAGCTTACGCATGCCCGCATCCTAACATGTCTTGCATTTTACAAAATTTGATGTATAATTCCTCGGGTTCAATAGAAAAGAGAGGTGCAAGTGGTCACAATCTATTCTGACCTCACAAAAGAAGTGTACACAGCCCTTGCGGGCAAGGCGATGGTTCCATCGTCCTGCCCAATCCGCCAAAGGGCACCGCGCGGATCCGATTGCCAGGCTGTACCCTGGCGTCTGCGTCCGCTTCTCGGTGTGTGGTGGCACCACAAAACGAAAGATCGGCCGCATACCAAGGCCGACACCGAACAACACCGCAGGTACGATCAGTGCATCGGCAGTATCAAGACCCTGCTTGATGCCGAGATGTGCGGCGAGCTTGGTGTGAAGTACCGCGGCCAGAGAATTCGCTACTATGCGAATTGGATGGTCGTGGTGGAATGATCTTTTTGGCGCGGTCTGCCACAGGGCAGACCGCGCCCAACTTTTTATGGTTATCGGAGCAAGAACACCGCCCGCGTGGTTACCATCACCTGTTTCTCAATGGTTGAGGTGTCGTACGAGCCATAGTCGGACACATCCACCGAATTCGGTGCCATTACCTGCACCACGCCAGAAGATGCGGATTTCAATGCGCCCACCTTTTGTCCTGTTGAGCTGGCGATCTCCATGGCGCGCGCATGTGCATCTTGCACTGCTCTGCCAATGAGCGAGACGCGCAAATGCGGGAGCGTCGTTACATAGTACTCAGGCATGTTTACCGAGACGATAATGCCCCGCTGTGAAAGAGTATTTACATCCTTTGCAAGTTTCGCTATCGCTTGCGGGCTGTCGGAACTAATGCTGATGTCCTCGCGCACCGTGTATCGTCGCGGAGCATTTGCATCAGAAGAATATTCCCTGTCCACGTACACCGGACTGGTGAGTATCTTTTCGCTCGGGATGCCTGCGGTACTGAAAAACGCCGACACCGCTGCGGTGTCGCGAGACACAGCGGCCTGCGCACTCGCAAGAGTGTCCTCAAAAGCGGAACGAGAAACAGACACGGTGAGTTTGGCCGCGTCCGCGGTTACTCTCTCCGTCGCCGACCCCGTTACGGTCAACGTGTTGTCCATCGCATGCACGCGATAAAACGCAAACGCGCCAATCGCCGCGGCAAGAGCGATAAAACAGCCAAGTGTCGCGGCCGGAAGCACCAACTGTTGTCGTTCGTACATACGGTGTTTGTTATTGAATAATGATAATGGGAACCGAAACAGACGCGAAATTCTTTGCCAACCCTGAAGGATTGTCACGTTCCACCGTCAGTATAGCAGGACCTTGGTACGGCATGGTGAGCGAAATGTCAGCGGTAAATGCCACAGGTTTGTTCGTCATCCAGTCGCCCTGTGCATGCGCCACACCTTCTCCTAGCACCACACCCGACGGATCGGTTACGCGCACAGGCATCTGCGCTTCAAAAAACCACTCTCCCAATGCGCTCCCGGAAACATGCACGGGTGCTGTTGTTTCCGCGCCAGCCTGCGGCGCAGAGAAGGCAACAGTGCTCGTGGCTGTGTTGATGCCGCGCAGTGTCTCTACGAAGCCTCCATCCATGTGCGCCACACGCACAAACGCCGGTGTCGTCGGCGGAAGCGCCATCGGTTCGCCCTCTGCATGCGTCAGATACAAAGCAGAGGCTTGGCCAAGCCCGTCTGCAACAACGGATGTTATAACGGAGCGATCGCCCACCAAGACGGCGTCGCGGTAGCGCACCGGCGTTTGGTCGCCAGAGCGAGAGAATAGTCCTACGTATAAAAACGTCCCTGTGCCGGCAGTACGCACCGAAAATGGGATCATGAACCACCGCACACCTGCCTCTGTGCCGAAATCTACAACGGGCGCGTCATTCGCAATAGTGAGTGAGACCGTATCGCCCGCATCTATCGGGTTCGTATAGGTCGCCTGCCACCCGATGGTGCCTTGCGAAGAGGCTTCAAGAAAGAGCGAGACATCTGGCCTGTCGGAGAGAGTGATGGCAACACCTCCGAGTGCCGCACGCACGTCTTCGGCAAACGTATTGGGGGGTTGCATGGCCGCGGAGGCATCCTGTGTGTTACGCAATGCAAAGAAAGCGGCCACTCCGACCACAAGGAGCGCTACTGTTATCACACCAAACAAAAGTTTTCGCATATGGCCCATTCTGGCATGCCAAGGGCAGGTGCGCTACAATGCCTTGATGCGAAGAAGTACCTGGATTGCCATCGTAGTACTTGTACTGTGCGTTGGCGCACTTTTGGTGTGGTGGGCATACGCACTGCAACAGCCTGGCAAATACGACTCTTTTGCTTCTTGCCTCAAAGATCGCGGTGCTGTGTTTTATGGCGCGTTTTGGTGCTCACACTGCAAGAGCCAAAAGACCATGTTCGGTAAATCTGCTCCCAAACTCCCCTATGTAGAATGTTCAACGCCAGACGGCCAAAGCCAGACCCAAACCTGCAAAGATAAAGTCGTCCAAAGTTACCCCACATGGATATTCGCGGATGGCGAACGTGTATCAGGGGAAGTACCTCTCAAACAACTATCCGAGAAGACGGGTTGCCCACTCCCGTAATTCCATGGAGATTGACTATCTCATCAATCCGATCACGGCGCTTCTGGTGGCAGTGGCCGATCTCGCACTGCTTGCGCTTGTCGTCTTGTACTTCACTCGCCGCGAGACACTCGCCCGCGCGCTTGGGCCATACTCACTGCATACACTTTTCATTCTCGCGCTTGTCGGCAGTGCCGGATCGTTATTCTATTCCAACGTTCTTGGCTATGCCCCCTGCTCACTCTGCTGGTGGCAACGAATCTTTTGCTATTCGCAGGTAGTTATCCTCGGCGTGGCACTCTGGAAACACGATGCCAACGTGTGGTTGTATTCTCTGTGGCTTTCAAGCATCGGCATCGTGGTTGCTTTGTATCAGTACCTTCTGCAGTGGGGATTCGTTCCTTCTATAGAATGCGGTACATCGCCTGGTGCGGTGGATTGTTCGGCCCGCATCATACTCGGACTCGGATACGTAACGATCCCCATGATGGCACTCACGGGCTTTGGCCTGCTCATCATACTTGCGCTTGTTATGCGCGAGTATCAACAACTCTATGTGGCACCGTCGCATTCGTAGCTTTATCTGTGCGCTTCGCGGCATCCGCATCGCGTGGCTCGGTGAGCCAAACTTCCGCATAGAGATCGCCTGCGCGGCCGTAGCAATACTCGCGGGAGTATTCTTCCACATCTCGCGCGGCGAGTGGATGGTTCTTGTGCTGTGCATCGCGATGGTGCTTGCTGTGGAAACCCTCAACACTGCCCTGGAGGCTCTTTGTGACATGGTGCGCGATACTCATGACCCTCATGTGGCTATCATCAAAGACCTCGCCGCGGCGGCGGTGCTCCTTGTCGTACTTGGCAGTCTCGTCGTTGGCCTGTGCATCTTCATTCCGTACCTCATCGCAGGAAACGTAGTATTGTAGCCATAACACTCATGAATCTAATCTCCACCTTAGACACACTTACCCTCTCTGCGCTCTACGCGATACGGGATGCACATTGGGTAGTCATCAATATTTGGATAAGTGAATTCGGTCGCGCCACGACGGTAACACTGCTGGGCAGTGCGTTCGTGCTTGGCTTGCTATTGTGGCGTCACACGGCGCTCGCACAGGGACTGTTTCTCACACTCGCGACGAGCGGCCTGGCGGTTTTCTTTCTAAAAGGATTCATCGCACGAGAACGTCCGGCGCAAATGTATTGGGCCTATCATGAAACATGGTACTCATTCCCCAGTGCGCATGCCACGCTTGCCATGGCATTGTATGGTTTCTCCTTGTATGCCGTGTTTTGTCTTACCCGATCCCGTCTTGTGCGATTTCTCGCCCTACTGCTCATGCCTGCGCTCATCCTGGCAGTCGGCTTCTCGCGCCTCTACCTGGGTGTGCACTACCCTTCTGATGTGCTCGTAGGATTTTTACTTGGGGGTATGTGCGTGTGGCTTGGTGTTTGGATAACCCGCCTGCGCAGTGTAACCCCTCTATGACACCTCTTGATGCGCTTATTTTGGGTGTCATTGAGGGAGTCACCGAATTTCTCCCCATATCCTCCACGGGTCATCTTATTCTTGCGAGCGACATGCTCGGACTCCAACACTCTGATTTCTTATCGTCGTTTGAGATTGCCATCCAACTCGGCGCTATCCTCTCCGTAGCCATACTGTACTTCAGATCATTTCTGGATATTGAGATACTCAAGCGGCTTGTTGTCGCATTCATTCCCACGGGAATTATTGGCCTTGCCCTGTATCGGGTGGTCAAAACATACCTACTCGGTAATGAAGTGGTGGTTGTTTGGGCACTTGCTCTCGGCGGTGGCGCGCTTATTCTCTTTGAGCTTTTCCACAAAGATGCATCTGAGCATGGCGACGACGGTGATGTGCGTGCGATTACATACACACAAGCCGCGCTCATAGGACTGTTCCAGGCAATCGCGATCATCCCTGGCGTATCGCGTTCGGCGGCGACCATCGTCGGAGGACTCAGCCTCGGCCTCAACCGCAACACCATCGTGCAATTTTCATTTCTCTTGGCAGTGCCGACGATGGTCGCCGCCTCCGGCATGGACATTCTTAAACACGCCAGCAGTTTTTCTTCTGCAGATATACAAATACTCGCCATTGGATTTATAGTGTCCTTTGTTGTGGCGCTCTTTGCCATCCAGTGGCTCCTTTCGTACGTGCGCAAACACAGCTTCACCGCCTTCGGATGGTACCGAATACTCGCGGCGTGCGCGTTTTACTTGCTCGTTATCCAATAGCGCCCGCCATGTGCAGCAAACTCGCGTGCACTACTTAAGCTGAGATTCAATCGCAGTAACGAATGACGACAGCTGTTCAGCGCCACCGATAAACTTCGTACCGATGATGAACGCCGGCGTCCCTTGCACGCCAAACTTCGCGCCCTCCTGCTGATCGGCGGAGATTGCAGTGTCATATACCTCTTTCTTTTCGGCAACGAGCTTCTTGAGGGCGCTCACATCCACGCCAGAGATGGTTGCTGACAATTTGAGAATACTCGCCTCATCACCGAAACCGACATCACCTTCCTCATCTTGAGCATGTAACATCGCTTCGCGCCACGCGTAGTATTTCGTCGGGTACAACTCCCACATTGCACGGCCATATTCCGCTGCGGTGATGGAATCATTGCCAAGAAACGCGAAATCTTTAAACACGATTTTTACTTTCCCCGTGTCCACATACTGCGCGATGATCGCGGGAACCGCCGGTTGTGTAGGAATCTGCGGAACGCCACCCACCTCTACCGCCTTGCAAAACGGACACTGAAAATCAGACCAAAACGCGATAGTAAGCGGTGCCTTTTCATTGCCGATGTACGGCGCGCCGGCTGTCTCCACATCTTTTACATTTACCTTGGGTGCGCCTGCGGTGGGAGATGTTGCCTCCTGGCCACGCAAACCCACCATGACAAACGCGCCGATGATGGCGGCGCCGATGATGATAGCGATGGGAGTGGAAAACTTAGACAGTGCTGATGTAGAGTCCATGTTCATGAATAGCTTATGAGTATGGGGGTAATTCTATACGACCAGAGCAAGAAACGGAAACATGCCTCTATCGGGCAAGCACTGGCCATATGTTCGGATCCTCACCTCCGTCTATTTTAAAGATGGCAATGCCGCGCACGCCCAGACGTTTGGCAAGTTCAATCTTCTGTTGCATTGATTGCGCATCCGGCCAATCCATAAGACGAAACTTCAGATGTGAATTATTGGTATCCGCGTACGCAACCGCAGCAGTAGCCGCAACCATGGCGGATCCTGCCACAGACGAACCCTGCAGAGACACCGACGGCATTGGAGATGTTGATGTCGGCATGTAGGTGAAAAACATCTCCCCAGAGGTGTTTCTCTGCGGCGTGATGCCAAAAAGCGCGGCAATAGGAAGAGCGTACCCGGGATTGAACGTCCATAGGATATCGTACATATATTCGTTGTTGGCATAGGCGGTTACCTCATACTCGTATCCATACGTCGGCACGCCAATCACAATCTTTGATTTCTTAATGTCCTTCATGGTGAGGGTGATTACTTTTTCTACCCATGCCGGATCGGCGACAGGCGCATACAGAAGCGACGACGATGCGGCCTTTGCCGCGAGCGCCAGGTCAATACTTTGTTGATCATACGCCATGATCCTCACGCGATCGCAGTAGGTGTTGATCGCTTTGAAATCGTTCGCGTACTGTGTTGCGTCTTTTGGAATTTCCGTCCCGTAATATCGGGAACTCACCGGCGTGCGCGCCTCTATGGTGCACATGAGCCATTTTTTGGTGCCCAACCGCTGTGCGAGCCCTTTCAAGAACAGAGAAAAATATGGCTTTGTTTCGGCCTTTTTCCCCTCAAAGTCAATATCTATGCCGTCAAAATTATTTTCCTTCACGAGCGCGGCAATTCTGTCTTCCATCGCAATGCGTGCTTTGGTGTTGCTCAGTGTCACGTGGATAGCATCACCATTGCTCCACATGATGGTGGGAATGATGCGCACTTTTTTTGCCTTCGCGGTAGTGATAAACGAAGCCCACGGCTCTTCCGAAAGCCCTCCATTGTCTTTAAACGTGCCATCTTTCTTTACTGTATACACAAATGGGTTTATCTCGGTAAACACATCTAAGTGCGCAAGGGCATCGGCCGTACCCGTGGCAGTGCGCCAATACGGAATCCATCCAGACACCTCAAAGGAAGACGACTTTACAAGAGCCGAAGCCGCGCTCGGTGCAAGCACCGCACACATACACACCACAAGAATCATTTGTTTGATGTGCGATAACATAAAAAGAATAGATTTGCACTCTTAGATGCTGATTATATACCCGCACACCAACACACACTATTCGTGCGCATTGGCACGTCATTCACACCATATCCATTCGGCTTTGTGTTGGTGTGAGGGTATACTGCACACATTATTTCATTTCTCTGAATACTTCATGAATCCCCTGCCAGATCAGATTATCCGCTCTCTCCAGACCCGTTATGCAACCGACATATTTGACACCACAAGGCAAGTGAGTGACGAAGATTTGTACACTATTCTTGAATCAGGCCGGCTCGCGCCGAGCTCGTTTGGTCTGGAGCCGTGGCAGTTCATCGTCGTAGATAATCCGGAACTCCGTGCAAAGATCCGCGTGGCGGCCTGGAACCAAGGAAAAGTCACCGACGCGGCGCGCCTGGTAGTGATTGCCCGCCGCATCAATACTCGCGACACCATCGTCGCCGAAACGGCGACTCGCATCGCGCAGGAGCGCTCCCTCCCGCAAGAATCGCTCTCTGGCTTTCAGAAGATGGTGAGTAATTCTATCGCGACACGCACCGATGAACAGTTGGATGATTGGAACGCGCGTCAGACATACATCCCGCTCGGCATGATGCTGGAGACGGCGGCTCTCCTTGGTATCAACAACACGGCAATGGAGGGTTTTAACTCTGCTGTTATAGACGAAATTCTTGGTCTAAAAGAAAAACAACTCGCCACGACTACCATGCTCGCACTCGGCTACATGCTTGAGAACGATGAACGCGCCTCTTGGAAGAAGGTACGGCGACCCTTTGACGAAGTGGTAACGTTTGTGAAATAGAGGGCTATACGACTGGCATATATGCGCACCTCGTGGTACGCTCCTCGTTCTATGACTACACGCACAAAAATTGTCGCCACCATCGGCCCCGCTTCAGAGCGCGAAAATATTCTTTTGCCCATGATCCGCTCTGGGCTCTCCGTCGCGCGCCTTAATTTCTCGCACGGCTCGCACGAAGAGCACGGCAAACGCGTTGCCGCCATTCGCAGTGCCGCGCGCAAGGCACATACCACCGTCGCTATTCTACAAGATCTCGGCGGCCCGAAGATCCGCATTGGCGACTTCAGCTCGCAGTCTGTTGAGCTCATCCCAGGAGCGACATTCACACTCACCACCGACGACGTCATCGGCGACGAGACGCGCGTATCCATCACCTACATGGAGTTGCCAAAGTTTGTAAAAAAGGGCTCCCGCATCCTGCTCAACGACGGCAAAAATGAGCTTCGCGTCGTGTCTGTTTCTGGTAATGACATCAAGACAGAGGTGGTAGTAGGCGGCACGATCAAAGGCCGCCGCGGCGTCAACATCCCCGGCGCGTACCTCCCCATTCGCTCACTCACCGCCAAAGACCGCAAGGACGTGCTCTTCGGAGTCAAACATAATGTAGAATTTTTCGGGCTTTCTTTCGTGCGCACGGAGCGCGATATCGCGGATCTCCGCGTGTTGCTCAAGAAACACAAGAGTACTGCAAAGATCGTTGCAAAGATTGAAACCCAGGAGGCTGTTGAACATTTGGAAGAAATTATCGCGGCGGCCGATGGCGTAATGGTGGCGCGCGGCGATTTGGCCGTGGAAATCCAGGCTCCGGACGTACCGCTCGTACAAAAGCGCATCATTGATATCGCGCGACGCAGAGGTAAGAGCGTAATCGTGGCAACGCACATGTTGGAGTCCATGATCAATTCGCCCACCCCCACCCGCGCTGAAGTATCCGACGTCGCCAACGCCGTTTTGGATGGCACCGACGCCGTGATGCTCTCGGGCGAATCCGCACTCGGCGAGTATCCGGTGGAAGCGGTGCGCACCATGAGCGCCATTGCCTCCGTTGCAGAAGAGAGCGGACTCTCGCGCACGCTCACCGTAGGCAACGCCATTGAAACTACCGACACCGTTTCCGAAGCGGCTATCCGCGCGGCAGAACGCGCGCAAGCCCGTGTCATCGTGGCATTTACCGAATCAGGCCTCACCGCCCGCATGCTCGCGCGATTCCGCCCTTCGCAACACATTGTGGCATTCACGCCGCACCAGTACGTTGCCGACCAGCTCAATCTTTCATTCGGTACGCAGGGAGTGAAGACTCGTTCACTTTCATCATTGGACATGGTTATCAAACAGGCGCGCGAGCATGTGCTCACGCACAAGCTAGCCGGACGCGGCGACACTATCGTTATCGCGGCGGGCGTGCCATTCGGCAAAACGGGCGGCACCAACATGCTTTTGGTGCAGACGCTGTAGGTGCTACGTAGGCGCAAAGAATATCACTGCTCCATCCACATCGGTGTCGTGTTGACAGTGGCACGCTCGGTGAAGGGAACACCGCTGACTCCGGTGCATGAAAGGGTGAAGGTGGTGGTCTGGGTGAGAGGGTTGGTGGTAGTGCCGGTGGTGCCGGAGAAGGGACCGTACCAGGTTTGGCCGTTGCCTCTGACGGTGCAGGAGTCTGGTTGGGTGTTGACGGTGTTCCAGTAGAGGGTGGTGGTGTCTTCTCGGCGCAAGATGGTGGGGTATGCCTGCAGGTGGCCAGAGTGGGTGCCGAAGGGTGAGGCGGCGGCATCAAGCGCCACACAGGCGCCACCAGAGCAGGAGTAGCCTGCGAGGCAGGCGGTGTCGGTGCCTGGTTCTGGGCAGCTGCTGTGGAGGGTGGTTGCATTGGTGCAGGAGTATGTAGGGTTGCAGGTGCAGGAGGCGTACTGGTAGCTGGAGGAGCCGGAGAGGGTGCCGTTGGTGCAGGTGCGGGACTGTGAGTATGCAGAGCAGGAGGTGCCCGCGGGAGGGAGGGTCTGTGAGTAGAAGGTATGGGAGGAGCCGTCTGGTACCGTTACGCCATCAAGGGTGCAGGAGGCTGGTTGGTCAACGGTGCAGGATTGGTACTGGTATGAGCCAGAGAGGGTGCCATTGGTGCACGTTCTGCTCTGGCTGGTGCAGCTGGAGCCGTATGGCACGGTGCTGGCCTGGTATGCGGTGATGGAGGTGTTGTGTGCGGTGGTGCCGCCCCAAGGGAGAGAGCATGACTGGTACACCGTGAGTGAAGCGGAGCTGGAGCTGGTTCCTCCGGAACCCTGAGCGGTGCAGGAGTAATCGGTGGTGGAGGAGGGGCTGACGGAGAAACTGCCCGAGCTTGGAGATCCTTCGGAGCTTACGTACCCGACATTCTCAATGTATACCCAGGTGTTTGCGTCGGCTGATGTCCAGGTGAGAGTGGATGTTTGCCCTTGGTTGATTGGATTGGGAGAGAGGGAGACGGAGCAGGTGGGGGGAGCCGGTGTATACACAATAACAATCAACCCTTGTGCGCCATTGCCACCCCCAGAAGATACATACCATGGACAATCAGGATCCACAGCCGCTCCACCGCCACCACCACCATATAGTCCGCCAGAAGAACCGGAAGAGTTCATACAGAGACCATCGCTTTGCGCATACCCACCGCCGCCACCAAGACCGGAGCCATGTGTGGCATCGTACTCGTGTCCGGTCGGTCTAGAAACACAATTGCCGCCGCTGCCGTTGTCGGCACCACTAGCACAGAGATTTGGGGATCCGTACATACTCGCGGCACCACCACCGCCGCCGCCGAGGCTGAAATAGAAGTTCGGATCCATACCCCATGACGTAGCTGAACTGCCATTACCTCCACTGTATTTCAAATCGCCGATACTAGTGGCGACAGACCCGCCAATAGTGCCACTTGCTCCTTTGGCAAGGATAAAACTGGAGGAATAAAACCAGGTGTCACCCCCTGTGCCACCGCCAATACGATATGAAATAGCGGAGCCGGACGTGAGGGCTACGTTTGTCTTTCGTGCAAATGCTCCGCCGCCGCCGCCATCGGTGCCACCTGCTCCGCCGCCGCCGATTGCGTCAATGTAGTTGTTTGCATTATTCCAATCTGCCGGCACTGTCCAGCTGGAGCCGGAAGTGAGGTATCCACGGCACACCCCTCCACCGATATCTGTCCCGAAACCGCATGTGATGGCAGAAACTAACTGGGGTACACCGCACAAGAAAAACAGGGTCAAATACGCAACGCTTGTGCGCTTCATGCAAAAAGTATAGCACCGCCACGCGAATGCGCGGCGGTGCATCTGTATTGCAATGTGGAACTACCGCGCACGGCGGCGGAAGTTGCCGCGGCTAGGGGCCGATGACGGTCCACGGCGAAACCCGCCACTTTGCGGGCGACCGCCGCGTGAAAAAGGACGTGGCGCGTGCGATGAGCGGCCGCGGTGCATAGGACGCATAGGACGGGCGCCGCGCTCTTCCTCTGGTGCTATCGCGCGCGGCGGTGGCAGATCAGGCACGGCGGAGACACGAATCGGTACGCGAATGAGTCGTTCAATATCGCGCAGAGCGCGGCGCTCATCAGGCATAGCAAAAGAAATCGCGTGTCCGGCCTTGCCCGCGCGCGCAGTGCGGCCAATGCGGTGCACGTAGTCAGAGCTCTGCATGGGCATGTCGTAGTTGACGACGAGCGCGACGTCCTGCACGTCAATGCCGCGCGCGGCGATGTCTGTCGCCACAAGCACGCGATACGCGCCCACTTTGAAACCATTCATCGCTTCGCGGCGCTGGCTGAGCGTGCGGTTTGCGTGGAGTTCTGCGGCGGTGTGCCCCATCGCCCGCACCACGCGCGTGATGCGCTTGGCGCCGTGTTTGGTGCGCGTAAAGACAATCGCCGAGCCGGTGCGCTCGCCCAAAATTCTTTCCAAAAGACGAAGCTTCTCTTCTTTGCGAACAATAAAAAATTCCTGACTGACCTTGTCGGCCGTCGTGCCAGGCGGTGCCACCTCTACAGAAGTAGGCGTGCGCATGTGTTTGGTGGCAAGCGTCATAATCTCGTCGGAGAGCGTCGCGGAGAAAAGCATGGTCTGTCGCTCCTGCGGCACCGTGGTGATGATACTGCGTATCTGCGGCCAAAAACCCATGTCCAACATGCGGTCGGCCTCATCTATCACAAGTATGGAAATGTGTGTGAGGCGCACGGTTCTCTCTTGCATGTGATCCAAAAGGCGTCCTGGTGTGGCAATGATGATGCGCGGGTTGCGACGCAAATCGCTTATCTGTCTACCCATGGGCGCGCCACCGATAAGCACGCAGGAAGAAAGCCCGAGTGTGCGAGTGAAATGCGCGAGTGATTCTTGCACCTGCAATGCGAGCTCGCGCGTGGGCACGAGGATGAGCGCCGAGCCGCCTGCGGCGGCGAGGCGCTGTGCAAGCGGCAGTCCAAAGGCGAGCGTTTTGCCGGTGCCTGTCTGTGCGACACCGATCACGTCGCCACCGCCGACCGCCACAGGAATAGCGCGCGCCTGAATGGGCGTGGGAACAGAGATGCCACGCGCGTGGAGCATTTCAAGCAGTTTAGGGGCGAGACCTAGCGCGCCAAACGACCCCGCGCCGGTTCCCTCTTTAGATTCGTGTACTGTCATAAAACATTGCAAGCCCGCACGCGCGGGCCAACGTCCAGCTATCGTATCACAAAATTGCCATTTTTGCAAGTGCCGCGCTTGACGCAAGCTACGCAGATGCTCATCGCCGCCAGATACGAACATGTCGCCAATCTTGAAGGCGGCCTGCTCGCACGCTAAACACTACTCCACGCCAAGCCGTTTGGTGCGGGCGCGCTGAGCTTCTGTAAGGATCTGTTTGCGCAGACGCACCGAATGCGGCGTGATTTCCAAATACTCGTCTTCGCCAATGAGTTCCAACCCTCGTTCAATAGTGAGCTCATACGGCGGCACAAGCACAATGGCTTCGTCGGTGCCTGAAGAACGCACGTTGGTGAGGTTTTTGTTCTTCGTCGGATTCACCGTCATTTCTTCGCCGCGCGAAGTATTGCCGATGACCTGCCCTTCGTACACTTCCACGGCCGGATTGATGTAGAGCATGCCGCGCTCTTGCAGATTCCACAGTGAGTAGCCAAGCGCCTTGCCGGAAACACAGGAAATCATTGAGCCTGTCGCGCGCTTGCGTATCTCTCCCGCAAAATGTCGGAATCCGACAACGCGCGCCGCGATGATGCCTTCGCCCTTGGTGTCTATGACGAATTGGTTGCGATAACCGAGAAGACCGCGAGTCGGACCCTCAAACACAATGCGCATGGTTTGTTCATGCGCGATCATGTTGGTCATCACGAAACCGCGCCCGCCGAGCCGCTCTATCACCACGCCTTGGTATTCATTGGGAATGTCTACAACCACCTCCTCAAACGGTTCTGTCTTTACGCCATTCTCTTCGTGCGTGATGACCTGCGGTTGCGAGACCTGCATTTCATATCCCTCGCGCCGCATGTTTTCTAGAAGTATCGCAATGTGCAACTCTCCGCGACCAGAAACGCGAAACATGTCACTTCCGTCAAATTCCACGCGCAACCCCACGTTGATCTCAAGCTCCCGCTCAAGGCGCTCGCGCAGTTGGCGCGAAGTGACAAACGTACCCTCGCGGCCGGCAAAGGGAGAATTGTTGACGAGAAGCGCGAGCGTGATGGTCGGCTCGTCTACGGCAATACCGGGAAGCGGTAGTGCCTCTGCGCTGTCTGTGACTGTCTCGCCGATGTCTATGTCGGGAAGACCTGCCACAAGCACAATGTCGCCCGCGACCGCTTCTTCTACTTCTGTGCGCCGCAAGCCTTCAAAGGTAAACACTTTGGTGATTTTTCCCGACCGAGTCTCACTAGGCAGGGTTGTCTTTTTGACAAACACCGACATACCAGGGCGGACCGCGCCCTCATACACCCGCGAGACGGCGAGTCGCCCGAGGAAATTGTCGTATGCGAGATTGAACGGCTGAAAACGCAATGTGGTGGTTGCACTTTCACTTGTGTGTGCGGCATCCGGCACATGGGTGAGAATGGTATCCAACAATGGCGTGAGGTCGCTTGATTCATCGGAAAGATTTATCTTTGCGATTCCCTGCCGACCGATCGCATAGACCACAGGGAAATCACACTGTTCATTGGAAGCGCCGAGTTCCAAGAAAAGTTCCAGCACCTGCTCCTCGGTACGCGCGGGATCAGCGGCTGGCTTGTCTATTTTGTTGATGACGACAATCGGCCGTAAGCCAAGCTCAAGAGACTTTTTCAACACAAAGCGAGTCTGCGGCATTGGTCCTTCCTGCGCGTCTACCACCAAGAGCACCGAATCAATGGAGCGTAGTACGCGCTCCACCTCACTACCAAAGTCGGCGTGCCCGGGCGTGTCTACGATGTTTATTTTCGTCCCCTTGTACCGCACGGAGGCGTTTTTGGAATAGATGGTGATGCCGCGCTCGCGCTCCAAGGTGTCGGAATCCATGGAGACGCCTTCGGCCACAGCGCCACACTGTCGCATGAGCGCGTCGGTGAGCGTGGTCTTGCCGTGATCTACGTGCGCAATAATGGCTATGTTGCGTATTTCCATATACAAAAAATAAAGCCTCGTGCGAGGCGATTGAGGCATGGTAGCACAATGCGCATACAGATGCTACGCGCCGCGAAATGGTATTATGTGTGTGGAGCCTGACGCTCCTGTTATTACATTTATAATCAAATATATGCACAAAACTCTTGCCACCATTGCAGGTGTCGCTATGTTAGCAACTGCGCTCCCTGTCGCCGCTCAAACGGGAACTACTGGCGCAAACCCTACGACACAAAATACTCGTCAAAGCGTAAACACAGTGTGCGTGCAAGCGGCCGTTGATGTACGCGAGGCCTCTATCGGCACCGCGTTTACTACATTTAGCACAGCGGTATCCGCCGCCCTGAGCGCGCGCAAAACAGCGCTTCACAATGCATGGGGCCTTACCGATGCCAAGGCGCGCCGCGATGCTCGCAACAAAGCATGGAGTGATTTCCGCACTGCCAATCGCGCCGCATACAAAGCGCTTCGCGATGCGAAAAACGCCACATGGAAAGCATTTAAAGAGGCTTCCAGAGTCTGTGGCACGCCTGTCGTAGAATCGTCAGACGCCGAAGGGTTCGGCTCGCTCGGACTGTAGTAGTTTCGTTTATAAAAAGTAGCGGCCGTCTGTGTACGCAGACGGCCGCTTTTGCACTCACCCATAGGTGGCGGTGAGTCGCGCCCAATTCTCGGCGCCTTTCGGACGAATCGCCTCAGAACCTTGCCTGCAAAGCAAACATTCTTCTTGCGTCCAAGCAGGCATCGGCATATCAATAAGTGGTGAGATCCATGCGCTCCCGATTTGCACCTTCGCTCCACGATTGAGGACCGCGCCAACGAACGGCAAAGGATTACCACCCGCTTGCACGACGGCCGAGAGCGTCTTCTCCACGCTTTGGCCGGTTGTGATGACATCTTCCACACAGAGCACATGCTCGCCCTGGCGAACAGGTGTGCGCTGGAAAAGCATGTGTGTGTCGTCCTCGGATTTCACCGTATATGCGCTCAGGCATCGCCGATCTCGCCTGCGTGCGATGTTGCGTGCGACAGCATGCACGAGTGTGATGGCACCCATAGCCGGACCGACCACCCGATCAACGTCGGACAAGCTAAGTCCATGCCATGCGAGCAAAGACACGATGTCGTCTGCGGCAGAATCTAGAAGCATGGCATCTTCGGCGAGAACACTGCCGTTGAAAAAACCGGTTGAATGCTTGCCTGAAGTAAGAAGGGCATGCGGCCGCTTGGGATTATTATCATGAAGCCACAGAATCCCTCGTTCCTGACACAGCCGAATCCAGTGATTCTGCAGTTCAGCAGTGAGCATTTTCGTTCCCATCTTATTATCCTCTCCGTTTGCAACGAACCTAGTGGGACACTACAGGAACACAATATAGAAATCAATGCTTCACAAAAATGTTGACATGCGCTCCTGCATCATGCATAGTCGCGAAGGATCAACATAAGGAGAAGGTTATGAGGAAGAAACGCCGCCCAGCGGATGAGCTTTCTCGCGAAGCACAATGGGATCTGTATAAGGGTCTCTTGGAAATATACCTGACCCAGGCGCAAGGAGAATACGGGGAACATTTCGGCCTCATGTGGCGCGCAATGCAGGCCGCCAAGGTCCAATTCACCAAACTCACACCAGAAGACTTCGCCGCGATTGAAGCGGAAGTGAAAAAATCCCTGGATGTGATTGGGGGTGAGCTGGAAACTATGGTCGGCCATAAAATACCCCGCATGGGCGACCTCAAACTCCACTGATCAACATACTAATCAGCCTGTCCTTGCGGACAGGCTGAAATATT
>CBFHTW010000004.1:0-38473 GCA_965659025.1 Minisyncoccia bacterium | reverse complement strand
GCGCACTACCTCCAGCCTGACTACCAAGCACCTTTCTTATATCTTCTTTCCCGGCATCCACCGCAGAGAGTTCATAGAAATCAGCGTTGACGGCCCGCGCATACATGCGCGCGAGAGTGGTCTTGCCGCATCCGGGCGGCCCCCACAACACAAAAGAAAACAGCTCACTCTTCTCCATGGCCACGCGCAACGGCTTCCCACTGCCGACCAAATGCTCCTGGCCGACAAATTCAGCGAGGGTATTCGGACGAATACTTGAGGCGAGAGGCTCCATATAGGCAGTATACGCCGAACGATATTTCCCAAAATGTTTTCCACACACCCAAGAGACTTGCATCATAGAGACAATGAGCAGTACTATGGGGCACATATGAGTACACGCACTATTGTTATTGGTATTATTATTCTCGCCATCGTCGGCATCGGCGCTTGGTACTTTATGCAACAAAACAACAAAGCCGAGCCAGCCCCGCAGGCAAACGCACAGCAGGATCAGGTGCAGGGCCAAGATGTTACTGTGGGCACCGGAGCAGAAGCAACACCTGGCATGATCGTTTCTGTTCTCTACACAGGAAAACTTTCTGATGGCACCGTCTTTGACAGTTCCGAGGCACATGACAACCAACCGCTTGTGTTCACCCTTGGTGTGGACAAGCTTATTCCTGGATTCCAGATCGGTATAAATGGTATGAAAGTAGGTGGTGAACGCTACCTCTCCATCCCGGCATCACTCGGGTACGGTGCGCAGGATGTAAAAGATACTTCCGGCAAAATCGTCATTCCAGCCAACTCAACGCTTCTCTTTGATGTGAAGCTTGTTGAGGTAAAACCGGCTCCAGCGGCCACAACGACCCCCGCGGCGAACTAACGCTCAATAATTGAGACGCCCTGGGGCCAAAACGGCCCCAGGGCGTCTCCCATGCCACCCCTTGCAAAAGGCTCTAAGACATGCTATATTTGCGCCCATGCTGACAAAGCGACAGAAAGCGAACGAAATGGGCAAAACCGCACGCCACGAGGCCGACACAGGTTCTCCGGAGGTGCAGGTCGCCATTTTGACCCGTCGTATTGAGGAGCTTTCCACGCACCTCAATAAAAACCGCAAGGACAAGAGCTCCCGCCGCGGTCTCCTTTCGCTCGTTGCAGACCGCCGTCGTCACCTCAAGTACATTGAGGGTACCGACAAGCGCGCCTACGGTGCGCTTGTGAAGAAACTCGGTCTCAAGAAGTAGGGTTTAGGTTTCAGGATATAGGGTATAGTAATCCTGGGCCTATTGTCAGGTATTTAATAACATTTTTATATTGTAGGTAGGAGACTAGTTCCTATACCCTAGTCACTACCACCTAATCTAGTATGAGTATCATCAAACACCCGGGTCAGCGGGTAGGTGTCTTTATAGACACGCAGAATCTGTACCACAGTGCGAAAAACATTTATCACGCGCGAGTAAACTTCGGCAACGTCCTCAAAGACGCGGTCGCCGGACGCCAACTCATCCGCGCCAGAGCCTACCTTGTTACCACCGAATCCGGGGAAGAGAAGGCGTTTCTTGAAGCACTCACCAAATCAGGCATAGAGCCACGCACCAAAGACCTTCAAGTATTTGCCGGTGGAGCCAAAAAGGCCGACTGGGACGTAGGACTCGCCGTAGACGCCATCACCATGGCTCCAAAACTAGACACAGTCATCATCATCTCGGGCGACGGCGACTTCGTACCGCTTGTACAATACTTGCAAACACACGGCGGGTGTCAGGTGGAAGTGGTGTCATTTGGCCGCTCCAGCTCTCTGAAGCTCAAAGAGGCGACCGATGATTTCCTTGATCTTGACGAAGATCCTCGCCGCTATCTTCTCAACTACCGCCCAGTGCGCCGTACGCGCACCACTCGCGACACTGATGCTTCTGCGGCAGAGCGCGACATCCAAGTCTCAGCCCCTGAAGATTCCATCGCCTCGGAATAATCACGACAGAAAAGCGGCTCGCCACAGGCGAGCCGCTTTTTCTTTGTCGGAGATTGAGATTTGGGCCAGACACGACGATTTTTGATTATCTGATATGGTAAATCACCCCCGACTCCGGTATATTGAAAAAAGAAGATAGAAACGAAACACTGGCACAGAAGGAGATACTCATGACCATGCCACGAACGTTTACCCTGATACGCCACGGGGAGTCTGAGAGCAACGCCGCAAAAAGCGCCGCCAGTAAGGGAAAACCACTCCCGCAGGAAGCGGATCTTATGCGCGTCCACACGTCGGAGCGACGACTCACCCCGCGCGGAATCGCACAGGCAAGACTCGCCGGCATATGGGTCCGTGATGATGTTGAGTCAAATGCGCGCAGGCGGGGCGAGGAACCGTATGCGAACACCCGTCTGTTCGTGTCGCCATTCGTGCGTGCGATTGAGACCGCTGGCCACATGGACATCCCGGCATCAGCGGAATGGCGCATTGACGCGCGGCTTTGCGAACGGAACTGGGGTTCGCTTGACCATCTGGTACATAGTGAGCGCATTCGTCGTTTCGGAGAAATGCTGAAGTTTCGCAAGGAACATGCATTGTTCTGGACGCCACACGGAGGCGAATCGCTTCAGACAGTCATGATCCGTGCGTGGTTGCACTTTGACATGTTGCATCGTCAGTGCGCAGCGAACGATGTGTACGCCGTCTCGCATGGGGAAATGATGTGGGGGTTCCGATTCCTGCTTGAATACTGGATGCCGAAAGATCTCGCGAGTCGCATGATATGGTCGCGTTCTAACGGTAAAGACAGGATCATCAACTGCCGAATCATCCAGTACACGCGTGAGTTGGAAGATGGTACGCTCGCAAACCGTCTGGTGCGCGTACGGTTCGTGAATCCCGAACGGCCTACCGATCCCGACACGAATTCGGATTGGGAGCCAATCAGGCAACGCACCTTCACGAGTAAGGAGCTGATCGCATACGCCGCTTCATTTCCACAGTTCTTGCGCGAGAGCGCATAAATTTTCACGCCGCGGCCATACCATTGGCCGCGGCGGTCTTGTTTTCTCGGGTAAAACGATACCTCTTGTTCTGAAATTAAGCAGGGAGTCTGATCTATGTGCCTGCCAAGCATTAAACAGAACTACGTAATCTTGAAGGCACTCAGCAGGGAGTCTTTTGAAGACGTGAGAAATGCCGTCAAAGACATGCTCTAACGGCTTTCTCTGTTCTCCCACTTGCGGGGGCCGGCCCGAAGGCATTTATATAGAAAATATATCAATACGGAATGAAAAGTCAATGAAGTATTGAACTCGGGTTTGTCTCGTACATTCACTTCTCTTGTCAGGCGCCGCGTGCTACAGTGCGTTCATTAATAACGGCCCGCGGATAGGTAGGCTTCAAACGAAGGTTTGAGACCTAAAATCCGAGGGTCAATTAGAAGACCAAACACATGCAGAAAAAAGAATACTCCCTAGAAATCGGGGGCAAGACGATGACTGCCGAGTTTAACGACTGGGCGGAACAGGCCAATGGCTCCGTGCTCCTGCGCTACGGCAACAGCGCCGTGCTCGCCACAGCCGTCATGGGCAGTGAATCAGACAAAGATTATTTTCCACTCCAGGTGGAATACGAAGAGAAGTTTTATGCGGCGGGTGCCATCTTGGGTAGCCGCTTCATGCGCCGCGAAGGACGCCCTTCCGACGAAGCGATCCTTTCTGGACGCATTGTAGACCGCACGATCCGCCCGTTGTTTCCGAGAGGACTAAACAGGGAAGTGCAGGTCATCATTACTGTGCTTTCTATTGATGAGTACGATACCGACGTGCTTGCGGTCAACGCCGCGTCGCTCGCGCTTGCCACATCAAACATCCCATGGAACGGCCCGGTCTCAGCGGTGCGTCTCGGGCTTGAAGAGGGGAACGACGACTATATTGTGTTTCCCACATATCGTCAGCGTGAAGAAGAACTTCCGCCCAAGGCACGCATGGATCTCACCGCATGCGGCAAAGACGGTCTCGTCAACATGATTGAGGTCGGCTCGCGAGAAATATCTGAAGACACCGTCACACAGGCTCTTGAGCGCGCCTCAAAGGAGATTGAAAAGATTCAGGCGTGGCAAAAGAGCATCATCGCGGAGCGCACAGCGCAAAAGGCGACATTTATCTCGGCGGCCGATGCGCCAGCGGAAGTTGTCGCGGCCTTTGAGGAACTCGTGCGTCCGAAGCTTGTCGCTTCAGGCGGACGCTTGGACAAAAACGACCTTGGCGCTCTCAAAGACGCGTGGATGCGCGAAGCGGGAGAGAAACTTCCGGAAGCAAAATCATCCCAGCTTGATTCGTACTACGAACACGCGATGGATGCGTATGTGCACGAACTCGCCATCAAAGAAGGCAAGCGCGTAGATGGCCGCGCCCTAGACGAACTGCGCTCACTTGCCGCACAAGCCGGCGGTATTTCGCCGATCATTCACGGCACCGGCCTCTTCTATCGCGGCTCCACCCATGTGCTTGCCGCGCTCACGCTCGGCGGTCCAGGCGAGGCACAACTCATAGACACTATTGAATTTCAGGATGCGAAGAAGCGCTTCATGTTGCACTACAACTTCCCGCCGTTTTCCGTCGGTGAGACAGGGCGCGTGGGCGGCACCAACAGGCGCATGATCGGCCACGGCGCACTCGCAGAAAAAGCGCTCCGCGCGGTATTGCCCGAAAAAGAATCATTCCCATACACCATCCGTATCGTGTGCGAGACACTTTCTTCCAACGGTTCTTCCTCAATGGCGTCAGTGTGTGCAGGGACGCTCGCGCTCATGGATGCCGGCGTGCCCATCAAAAAACCCGTCGCAGGTATTGCTATGGGTATGATGTCCGACGCAAAGGCCGGAGTGTACAAGGTGCTCACCGACATCCAAGGTCCTGAAGATCACCATGGCGACATGGACTTCAAGGTTGCCGGCACAGAAGACGGCATCACCGGCGTGCAAATGGACGTAAAAGTGGAAGGCGTGCCCGTGCCGGTACTTGCGGAGGCGTTTACGCAGGCAAAGGCCGCGAGACTGCGCATTCTCAAGACCATCACCGAGGCTATTGCTACGCCGCGTGCCGACATCAGCCCGCGCGCGCCGAAGATTCTCACCACGCACGTCAAGGTAGACCAAATAGGGCTCGTCATTGGCCCTGGCGGCAAGACAATCAACGGCATTCGCGAGCGCACGCTTTGCGACGACATCACCATAGAGGAAGACGGCACCATCTTCATCACCGGCAAGAATGGCTCGGCAGAGGCCGCACTCAAAGAAGTGGTAGACCTCACGCGAGAATATTTCCCCGGCGAACGCTTTGAGGGTCCTGTCACGCGCCTCATGGACTTCGGCGCGTTCGTAAAAATCGGCGCCAACACCGAAGGACTTGTGCATGTCTCCGAGGTTGCCCCGTTCCGCATCGGCTCTATCGCCGAAGCGGTGCAGGTGGGCGACGTAGTCCCCGTCATAATTAAAGAAATTGACGAGAAGGGGAGGTATAATCTCTCTATCAAAGCGGCAGATCCGGAATGGGCATCCCGAAAGGGTCTTGTCCCTTCCGAAGGCGGCGGAGAACAACATGGACGAAACGACAGAGAAAGACACGGGAGGGATCACGGCGGCTTCCGCCGCAGAATCTAATTCCGCACAAAAGTAAAGCCAGAAAAGCGACGGACTCGGCGCTGCGGCCTCTGCCGCAGCGCCGAGTTCGTCTCCGATATTTGAAAAAGAACGCCAGGACATAGAACGCATACTCAAAGAGGTGAAGTTGCCGGAGCGCAATACCGCAACCATCCCCGGAGAAAAACCCGTCGCCAAAGCGCCGGAAAAAGTGTTTGACACAGCACTCGGCTCTCACCCAGAGGAGCAGACCGCACCAACTCCACCGCCACAGAAAACCCCTAAGACATATGACCCCTCAGGAGTGGTACCTGTGCACACGCTCAAAGACGACCTGCAAGAAATCGTCAGGGACAAAAAGATATCGGTAGTGCACGCCGCGGCTCTTGAAGCAGACAAAAAGCGGGAACGTCCCGCTACCATTGAAACAGCACGGCCAAGCGGAAGGGTGCGTGGCATGCTCTTTAGTATCGTCATACTTGTTCTCCTTGGTTGCGCCGCACTCGGTGCCGTGTGGTACATCCAGACATCCCGCACCGCCATACAAACAGACACACAGCTTCCATCACTATTGTTTTCCGAGCAGACGTTCTCATTCTCACTCTCCGGACCCACACCAAAAAGAGAGTCCCCGTCTCCGAGAGAAATAAAAGCCCGTATCGCGGCCAACAAGGGGAGCGCCGGACTCACGCTCGGCGCCATTGCGCGCGTTGTCCCCACGCTCACCATCCAGAACCCCGATGACACGACAAGTGATAGACCAGCCACCGTGTCGGAATTTTTTTCAGCAATCGGAGCCGGCGCTCCTGATGAGCTCGTGCGAGCACTTTCCGATAATTTCTTCTTTGGTATTCATACTGTTGATAAAAACGCGGCAGTGTTTGTGTTTGAGGTAACGTCATACGAACACGCGTTTGCGGGCATGCTCTCATGGGAACAGGGGATAGATACCGGGCTCTCTCCGATTGTCGGTATCGCACCTTCCACCATCACCACTGCGTCAGGCTCAACAACACCAAACGGTTTTATAGACCTGGTCATGCGCAACTACGATGTACGCGCATTGCGCGACAGTACCGGCAACGTGATCTTGTACTACTCATTCCCCACACGAAACCTGCTCATAATCGCCGAAAGCCCATACTCTTTCGCGGAAATCCTCGCGCGCCTGCGCGCCGGACGGCATTTGTAAGACCAGGAACACTGTTGAGCGCAGTGCCTTTTGGAGACTCTGCAGCGCGACGCCTGCCTGCCGGCAGGCAGGGCGCGAAGCTGAGCGATTTTTCAGCAGAAAAATCGCGACTCCAAAAGGCACTGCGCTCAACAGGTAACACACCCATTGCCAGCGCGCGGTTGCGCGCGGTATGATGCCGGCATATGAAACACATTCCACCGGATGAGTTGGTCGCCTTGCGTGCATTGCTTGAGAGCGAAAAGGAACAACTTGAAGACGAGCTCGCCGAACACGGACACAAATCAGACGACAGTGATTGGACAGCGACAGCAACGGGGTTTGAGGAACAAGAGCCAGACATTATTGATTCCGCAGATCGTTTTGAAGAATTGGCTACCAATGTGCCGATCGTTGAAGGTGCGGAGAAGCGGCTCGCCGACGTCGTACACGCCATCCAGAAAATGGAGGCGGGCACATACGGCATTTGCGAAGTGAGCGGGAAAGAAATTCCAGTGGAGCGTCTGCGCGCAAACCCGGAAGCGCGCACCCTGGTGGAATACGCCTCATAATCACAATCCGCGTAGTACAATATTCCGGTGAGTGGAACACAGACAATCGGTTCCGGGTTTGCGCGCGTCTTCAGCGCCCAAGCGGCACTGCCGCATGCACACATCATTTCAGTGGAATGCGACATCGCGCGCGGCTTACATGCCTTTACGATAGTAGGACTACCGGACAAATCGGTGGAAGAGGCAAAAGATCGCATCGCCGCCGCGGTGCGAAACACCAACAAGCTGGAATCCCCGAAGCGCAGCAACAAAAAGATCGTGATCGCTCTCGCGCCTGCATCACTCAAAAAAGAAGGTGCTTCGTTTGATCTCGCCATTGCACTCTCTTTTCTGCGAGCATCCGGACAAAGCACCTTTGATCCCGAAAAGAAGCTATTCATTGGCGAGCTTTCACTATCGGGAGAATTGCGCCCAGTGCGCGGCGTGCTCTCTTGCGTCGCCGCGGCGCGAGAACAAGGATTTACCGACGTGTATGTGCCCCCGGAGAACGCCGAGGAGGCGTGTTTAATATCACAGATGCGTGTGCATCCTGTTTCCAGTCTTGCACACGCCATTTCCGTACTTGAAGGCAAAAAAGAATCGCTCGCATCGTGCGACACAAAGCGCCAACAGCACGTCTCTGAAGACGACACCGCGCTTGACGACATTCGCGGACAAGACAACGCGAAGCGCGCGCTCATTCTCGCCGCCGCAGGAGCCCATAACATCGCCCTGTACGGCCCGCCCGGCACAGGGAAGACGTTGCTTGCTCGCGCCGCGGCATCAATTCTTCCCGATCTTTCCGAAGAAGAGATGTTTGAGGTAACGGCGATTCATTCGTTCGCCGGCACTCTTCAGGGGAGCGTCATGACAAGGCCGCCGTTTCGCGCGCCACATCACACATCGTCATACGCATCACTGATCGGAGGAGGAAACCCGATCCCTAAGCCGGGAGAAGCCACTCTGGCACACCGCGGCGTGCTCTTTGTGGACGAGTTTCCAGAGTTCAGACGCGACGTGATCCAGGCGCTCCGCGAGCCTCTTGAAGAGCGCGTGGTATCTATCGCCAGGGCCAAGGGTTCAGCAATGTTTCCCGCAAACTTCATGCTCATTGCCGCGCTCAATCCGTGTCCTTGCGGCTTTTTGGGCACGCCGCGGTGTAGCTGTATGCCGCACGTGGTAGAGTCATACCGCCGCAAAATATCCGGCCCCATCGCAGATCGTATTGATATATGGATTGAAGTCGGAAGTATTAATCTCTCTCAACTCTCATCGCGCACAAAACGGCAATCACGCGAGACAAACATAGCCCGTGAGCAGATCGCCGCGGCGCGAGCTCTGCAACGCACCCGCTTTGCGGGTGAGTCAGGCATGCAAACCAACGCCGACATGCGCGCAAAACACATTGACCAATATGCGGCACTCACCACTGCCGCAGAAAAGATATTACAATCAGCGGCAACGCGTATGAAGCTCTCGCCGCGCGGATACCATCGCACCATAAAACTGGCCCGCACCATCGCGGACATTGGAGCAGAAAAAGAGATTGGCGAACAACACGTGCTTGAAGCGCTTGGCTACCGCATGCGCGAAGAGTCTCTATAAAAAGAGGCGAATAGTGAGCGTAACAGCCTGAATGACGGTGATAAGCATAGGTTGATTAGAATGGGTTGCGCACACCATTGCGGATCTCAAAGTGGAGGTGCGCACCGGTAGATTTGCCTGTGGATCCCACATACCCGATGACCTGTCCCTGCACCACATGCTCACTCGCATACACAATCACCGATGAGGCGTGCGCATAGAGTGTCTGTGAGCCGTTTTCATGTTGAATAACAACATATTCTCCGTAGCCGCCATTCCAGCCATTGTTGGCGCGCGCCACGATCACCTCGCCATCGGCGGCGGCCATGATCGGCGTGCCTACAGGCGCGGCCAAGTCAACAGCGTTGTATCCGTGGATGCCCTGTGTCTTTTTTGACCGAGGAAGGGGATTTATGTAGTACCCATTTTGCGCTGCAGTGCCTTTCGGGCCCACATCATGAGCAGGTTCGTTTATACCGGATGCCGTGGAGGAGCGAACCGAAGGAGAAGAAACAGCTTCACCATCAGGAATAATGAGATCGGTACCTGCCATAAGCGGACCATCTATACCATTGAAATCCACAACATCGCGTACGTCGGCTCGGAACGCTTTCGCAATACCGGCAACAGTGTCGCCCTTCTTTACTGTGTACCGAATTCCGGTTACAGGAAGAATGGTGAGTGTGTCTCCTGATTTCAGGGCCTCGCCGCGTTTAAGTCCGTTGGCCCACACAATCGTATTGGTTGATACGCCGAAAAGTTTCGCAATACCTGCGAGAGTGTCACCCTTGCGCACCACATAAATACTAATGGTCGCGTTCTTCGGCTTTTCAATGTCTGCAATGGTGCCTGCAGGGCCCTCTTCTGGAAGCAGAGCCGAATCATCAACGATAGTGATGTCGCCGCCCCCAGTCTCTGGTACTGGGTTTATGTTGGTAGCCGCCTGGGCCAACTCCATCGTCTGAATACCGGCGCTCGCCGTAGTTCGCTCTTTGCGGCCGCTGAAAAACGAAAGCACATCGCTTATGCTCATAGCCTTGGTCTGGGACGGCAAAAAGCTCCCCACCATAATGAGGAGCGTCACCAGGGAGACAGCCCGGCGAAGGATTTTTTCACTACCACAAGGGGAGGGCGTGCGTATTGAGCCCGCTTCTTTAGAAATCCTATTCATGTGTATAAATCTCGTTTTTGTAAGGGATTCTCGCGGAAAAGACGGTATGTTTCCTCGTTAATCTAGAGGAACGCTATCGGTAGTATACGGAACCGAGCTACCCTTATAGACCATGCTACCTGCCGTGGGGCAAGAGTCAACGGTCCATATATTATACATGTGGGTATGGAAAAGTCAAGTAATTCTATGGCCACGTTGAGCCATCGCCACCCCTATTGCCAATCTTTCGGCTCTCTTGTGTGCTATAGTCCGCCCTGTGGAACACCTAAGTACACTTAATGAACGCCAAAGGGAGGCTGTCCTGCACACGGATGGGCCTCTCCTTATTGTTGCCGGAGCCGGCGCTGGGAAAACCAAGACCATCACACACCGCATCGCCCATTTGATTGAAATTGGCGTTCCGGCGCATGCCATACTGGCCGTCACCTTCACCAACAAAGCCGCCGGCGAAATGCGCGAGCGCATAGAACAGCTCCTACGCCACATGCCCTACAGCGGCGAAACAAAGAGAGGAATGCCTCTCGTGGCGACATTTCATGCGCTCGGAGTGAGACTTCTGCGCGAGTTTTCCGAAGAAGCCGGACTGCCCAGATCGTTTGTGATTTGGGACAGAGACGACTCTGTGCGAGCGGTAAAGGCGGCACTCAAAGACATCGGTGCTGAGAACCAGTACACACCCAGACAGGTACTCGGCGCACTCTCCAGGCGCAAGGGCGACGGCCTGCGGCAAGAAGAGTACGCGGCGGAAGCGCGATACCCATTTGAGAAAACGGTGGCGGAAGTGTGGCGGAGGTATGAGGCGGCGCTTCGCGCCGAACACGCAGTGGACTTTGACGACCTGCTCACTCGCACGCTCACCGTGCTCAAAGAGAACCCGCGCGTACGGGCACAGCTCAACGCGCGCTGGAGATACATCACCATTGACGAATACCAAGACACCAACAGAGCACAGTATGAAATCGCCCGTATTCTCGCGGGAGAGGCGAAAAATATTTGCGTCGTGGGCGATACCGATCAAAACATTTACAGCTGGCGCGGCGCAGAACTTGAACACCTGCTCGCATTTGAGGAAACATTTCCGGGCACCAAGGCGGTTACCCTGGAACAAAACTATCGCTCCACGCAGATTATTCTTGAGGCGGCCAACGCGGTCATCCAGAAAAACGTCCGACGCAAAGACAAGCGCCTTTTTACGGAGACAGCCGGCGGCGAACTCATCACCATGTACACCGCGCCAGACGAAGCGCAGGAAGCTCGGTTTGTCGTACAAAAAGCGGCGGCACTCATCGCAAACGGTACAAAGCCATCGTCTATTGCGGTGTTGTACAGAGAAAACTTTCTCTCGCGAGCGCTTGAAGAGGCTTTTTTGGGCGCGGGTATTCCATATCGCGTGCTCGGCGTGCGTTTCTTTGAACGCAAAGAGGTGAAAGATCTCCTTTCGTTCATCCGGTTCGCGGCAAATCCGGAGAGTCGGGCCGATCTCGCACGCATCGTCGGCATAACGCCAGGCATCGGCCCGGCGGCGCTTGTGAAAATGACGGAAGGGCGCGATGCGGAACTTGGAGCGGCGGCCCGCGGAAAGGTTTCCGCACTGCGCGAACGCATCGCGCGCATCGCGCAGGCAACCAAAGAACGCAAAGCCTCCGAAGTAGTGCTCTTTGCTATTAAAGAAAGTGGCATGGACATGCTCTACCGCGGGGGCGGTGAAGAGGGCAGTGAGCGTTTGGAAAACATGCAGGAACTCGCGGCATTTGCGGCGCGGTACGACGAGCTCCCTGTAGGCGAGGGGATTGAACGGCTTTTGGAAGATGCGGCGCTCGCATCAGAACAAGATTCGCTTGAAAAGAAGCTAGAGGCGGTCTCTCTCATGACGATCCATGCCTCAAAGGGGCTTGAGTTTGATGCGGTCTTCATCGTCGGACTTGAGCAGGGGCTTTTTCCTTCCACGCGCGAGAGTGATGAAGACCGCGACTCCGAAGAAGAGCGCCGACTCTTTTATGTGGCGCTCACGCGCGCGAGGCGGCACCTTTTTCTCACCAACGCCGCGAGCCGCATTCGCTACGGACAGCGCGAATACACCATTCCTTCAGAGTTTCTTGATGACATTGATCAAAAGCTGGTGCTTGAGCATGAAGAAAAAGGTCCATCTGCCGGCGCGCGAGGACGAGGCGGCAAAGGCGGAGGCATTTTAGACTGGTATGAAGAACAAGAAATCAGGTACTAAAAAGGTGCGCGCCGCGCGCCTCGGGCAACACTTTTTGCGCTCGCGCGCTGTTGCCGGGCGCGTGGCCGAAGCGGCTGCCTTTGCCCCGGGAGACACCGTGCTTGAAATAGGGCCGGGGAAAGGCGCTCTTACGCGCGAGCTGCTCGCGCGCGGAGCGCGCGTAGTAGCGGTGGAAAAAGACGAGGCACTGTGCGCCGCTCTGCACCAGATGTTTCCTACAGAGGTGGCGAGTGGACAGCTTCGTGTGGTGGAAGGAGATGTGCGCGACAACACACCAGAGACGCTCGGACTTACCACATACTTCCTGGTGGCGAACATTCCGTATTACATCACCGGAGAAATCATCCGAATGTTTCTGACCGCGCGCACCCAGCCGCAAGGAATGTCTTTGCTTGTACAAAAAGAAGTGGCAGAGCGTATTGCCAGAGAGAAGAAGGGGAGTATCTTGGCGCTTTCGGTACGAGCGTACGGCACACCGCACTATGTGCAAAAAGTGCCTGCGGGCAACTTTTCTCCACCACCATCGGTTGATTCGGCCATACTCGTTATTTCAGATATATCTCGTGCATTTTTCCAGGGAATTACTGAAGAAACATTCTTTTCTGTGGTGCGCGCTGGGTTCTCCGCCAAACGCAAGATACTCGCCGGAAATCTCTCTAATGTCTTTGGCCAAGAGGCAGTCGGACGCGCATACACAACATGCGACATCCCCGCAAAAGCACGAGCCGAGGACGTGCCTTTAGAAACATGGAAGTGCCTTACCAAGGCGCTTGTATAAAAGGTAAGCCCTAGTCAGGATTATCTAATCCTATTGAGAACTCCCCATCATTATGATGTCGGTGCCTGGCCACACAATGACGGGCATAATTGAAACTACACACATATATGGCGGGCCGGCGTTTCCGAGAAGCCATTGGCCAGAGTGGCTCGGCGGCCCAAACTTGTATGTCCGCGTTGATGGTGTCCAGATATACGGCCCGCCGATAGGCGGACCCAACATTGCATAAATAGCGCTATTGTAACAGTTTTTTACAACACTCGCCGCACCACCAAACGGAAATGATGCAAACGCAACAGTGGGGAGAAATACTGCGGCAATGAAGAGCGCGAGCAATACAGAGCGTCCCATAGGCACAGTATATCGTATACTATGCCTATGCAGTGGATATCTACACACCCCTACACAAGCGCCATCATTGCAGTGGTGTTGTTACTTGGAGGAGGAACCTTGCTGGTTCGCGGGCGGGCCCCGGTAGACATACAACAAAACAATGGAAATACATGGAGTGGCTCCGGCTCGGCGGTGGACAGTCTTACGCACGACACCACCTATACACAGGGTGTTGCGCCCAGTGTTGAGCGCGCAACAAACGCGGCGATACCACAGCTCTCATACTCACAAGAAGCGGGAACATCACCTTCCGACGACGCACTAGCCGCACTACAGGCGCTCGCACAAAAGGCGAGCACCTCGGGAGTGCGCATTGAAGCCGGCACAGATGTCACGCTTTCCGATCTCTATGCACTCATTCCGCATGGCATCGGTAGCGCGACAACCACCACCATACGCAGAAGCGTGCGTGAACAAGCGCTCTTTACTTACGGCAATGAAGCCGGAGCTCCCATTGATGCGTACGGCACCACACACCAAAATCAGGGCTACATCATTGCAGATTTCATCGCCGACAGGGCAAATGCGGGAAAACAAGCGGCGGCGGCGCGAATCGGGAATGACCTTAAGAACGTAGGGCGCGAGCTTGCGGCAATAGCAAACGTGCCAACCGATATACGCGCGATGCACGACGCCTTAGCCAGCAGTTACACCATTCTTGGCGACGAACTCATCGCATTTTCTAATACCAAAACCGACCAGGAATTACTTGCCTCGGCGCTAGAGTACAACGCGAGCGTGGAGCAGTTCAATAAAACATTCCTTGCGCTTGCGACATTCTTTGAAATCTCCGAAGTACGGTTTGGTGCAGGGGACGCGGGACACGTATTCACCTTTAGCGGCCAGTAATAGCCAAAAGAGAGGGTATACTATTGGAGTGGAACACGGCGATGCACGCGGGACTTTTTGGTTGAGCACTGTCGCCGCCCTCTCTGTTGCGGCGGCCCTTTCTGTTGTGGCATGGAAACTCTCATACATTGAGCCGGTACAAATACAAGTAATGCCTGTGCGTACCACCGTTGTGCCACAGGCAAGTCTCTCCACGGCAGATGCAACGGATTCCGACAACGACAGCGTGCCTGATTGGCAAGAACTTCTTCTGGGTACAGACCCGCGCAGTGCGGATTCGCGCCCCACAAGCACCCCCGCGCTACAGGTGGGCACAAGCACCACAGACATCTCACCGCTTGCACATGCCACAGAGGCACTCGCGGGTAGCATCATCACAGGATATCTCAACCTCACACAAAATGGTGACTACACTGCCACTCGCGGCGAGGCGCTTGGGCAGACACTTGCACAAAATCTGTATGCGACCATCCCGTATGCCAAACACGATCCAGCCGATGTAAAGGTTGACACAGACACTTCTTCAGAACGTGTCGCGCAATATCGCAAAGATATGCAAACAGCCCTTGCTCCGCTTACCAAAAACACCGACGCGCCGTTTGCGCTCTTGGCCCGCTATTATGTCCGCGGCGACGCAAGCGCTTTTGACGCGCTCAGTGCTTCAGCCGAACGATACCGACAAGCGGAAGCGCTCGCCGCGCGCGTGGTCGTGCCGCGCGACGGCACAGTTGTGCATACACAACTTCTTGATGCGCTTGATTACTCTGCAAACACCATAGATGCCATGGCGCGCTATGCACGCGACCCGGCAGCTGCCGCACAGCTTCTAAAGACGTACAATGATGTGGAGCAGGCCGTCGTGCATGCCTTTGATGCGCTTGATGCGTACTACCTGCAAAAAGATGTTCATGTCTAAAAAATTCTTATTGTTCATTGTGCTTTTTGTGGCCATTGTTTCGCCACTCTCTACCCATGCACAAACTGATGCATCTTCTACAGACCCTACATCTCCAGACCTCGGCAATCCTGCGGCTCTTTTGGCCGGAGATGGCATCATGAACTGCCGCACTGGCAAATATTCCATGGATGTCGGCTCTCTGCGCGCGCAATCGGGCGCACACGTACCCGTCGCCGACTACACCACTGAGATGAACACGGGATACCTTGTGTACAAGTTCTGCACCCTTGACCCGCTGGTGCGCAAAATTTCAGAAGGCATCACAGCCGGACTCGGTCGCGTATCCATCAACGGCTGTCTAAATGGCTACAATGATCAAGATGATCCAAATGACCAAACATGCTTCGTGCGAAATTTGGATGAATACTTGAAACCCAAAGTGGATAAAACTGTATATTCTATACTGCAGGGGAGTGACGCATCCGCAATGTGTTCTCCGTTTAAAGACGAGGTGATACGCGCGGCGGCCAGAAAGTACATGCAAGAGCGCAATGCGCCAGGAAAATCCCTACAGTGTCCTTTCACCGCGTGCTCTGCGGCTGATCAAAAAATTCTCCTGGAAGGCGGTGCCGATTACATGGCTGTGTATCAGCGCTGTGGCGGTCTGAAGGCCGTGTATGAGCTCACACTACCTGGCGCAACTCCAGAAAGTGCACTCGCACAGGTGGAGGATTATACCCAGGCAGCAGTAGCAAACAAGCTTGACGTTGAGCGCACATATATTGATTGGGGTAACGGCATAAAATCACCACAGAAAACAACAGCAGGGGGCATCCCGCAAATCACAACCCCAGGGTATGTCATTTCACAAATGCTTGTACAAATGCTTGGCTCTGGCTATCGCCAGCTTGAAAATGCCAACGCCATTGATCAGGTGGTCGGTGCCCTATATTCCGGGCTCTCTTCACAGCTCATCACCAATCCATCCGGTATCACCGGCCTGGCCACTCAAATGGGTTCCCAGCCTTCATATATCAATCAGATGGTCGCGCAGTCTTCCGCGCAGGTGCGCAGTAGTATCGTCAACACCGCACTATCCATCCTCTCCACGGCACGCAACGTAGAGGCCGGGTACCTTAGCGCGCAAAACAGCATTGCGGCAGTGTTAAATAATTCCATCGCCCAGCTTCGGGCCGGAGAAAACCAATGTTGGGTCGGCATTGTACCCATGGTGCAACAGTATGCGCAAACTCAGAGTGGCAACATAACCATAGCTACCTCAACAGATTTTTCCAAAGCGGTTATTGATACTTCTATTGCCCCAAGCGCAACCGCCGTGGCAAGCAATATCCGCACCTCGCAACTCTCCATCCAGGTAATAGATGGACTTATCGCCGATGTTACCAACAACTCCTCGGCCACAGTGCAAACAGCCGCCATCACACGCCTGCAACAACTCATGGCCCAAAATGTCCTGCACACAGCGCAAAATCTTCAAGATGCACAAAAGACCCTTCAAGATGCACAAAACAGCATGGGCACACTCGTAACGGACACACTCACCAACTGGGCTGGTGGCTCTGGTAGTGCGTCTCCATGGGACGGCACCCGCGCGGCAAATACAATGGGGTGGTGCAATTACAACAACCAAACAACCATACAGATGTGGTACCAGGTGTGGAAAAAATAGAGTATGAAGACAACCAAGGTAGCAATCATATTCTTCGCAATTACACTTGTGTTCACCTGCGCAGCACTTGTTCCAATTTCATTTAGCACAAGATCACTAACCTTCCACCCTGCGTCTGTATATGCAGAGAATACCGGATCCTCAGTCTCGGGAGATGCCACAAATCCACAGAATCCTGGCCAAGTACCACCAACATCACCAGAAACATGTGGGTGGAGAAATCTAAGCTTCAAGGCGTGTGTTTGGTACCCCACTGTTCAGCTAATAGGTGGTGGTTTAATATCTTTGTTTAGGTTGTTTCTCAACCTTTCAGCATCTGTCTTCAACTGGACCTTTGAAAAAACAGTTATTAACCTGCCTGATACATTGGATGCACTTGGTATAACCAACGGACTAGAAACTGTGTGGGGAGCCTTCCGTGATATCGCCAACATCATCATCATCGGTGTGATGGTGTACATTGCCATTGCCACGATCATCGGCATTGAAGAATACGGCTACAAGAGACTTCTAGCAGGAGCGCTCATCGTTGCCACACTCATCAATTTTAGTCTTTTCTTCTCGCGCTTTGCTATTGATGCGGCAAACATCGTCTCATATCAGGTGTATAAATCAATCACAGGAGGCAACAGTGGCATGAATATCGGCGGTGTAATCACAGGTCGTGCGGGAGTTACCACAATGACACAAACCAGTGCCACTCTTGGGGAACAGTTTTATGCCAATGGTGGTTGGAACACGATTGCGTTTGCAATTATTGTCTGCGGAATAATGGCGGCCTTTTCTGCCGTGCTTTTGTATGGATCATTCCTGCTTGTTTCACGCGGTGTCTTGCTTGTGTTTTTGATGGTTTCTTCTTCGGTGGCATTTGCTTCACGCATTCTGCCTGCGTGGAAAACAGCATCATATGGCTGGGACAAGTGGCTAAAGACACTTATTGATGCCGCGGTGTTTGGACCACTACTTACGTTTTTGCTGTGGGTATCTTTGACACTTCTCGGCTCAGCGTCACCGAAAGGTGGCGTAGGTGCAGCGATTGAAAATGGAATCAGAGCCAACGGGACAAACGGTGGTTCTTGGGATTCGCTTATGGTCTCGCTATTCACCATTGCGTTTCTCTACATCTCTATCAAAGTCGCACACGAAATGGCCAACAAGATTTCAGGGTTTAGCACAGCGGCAAAGGTGCCGGGCTTTGGTGTGGGACTTGCTGGTCTTGCAAGTAGCGCCTTTCTTACCAGAACTCTTGGGATTGGGGCCGCGGGACTTGGAAAACGTTGGGAAGATAAATCAAAAGACCAAAATAAATCTGTGTTATCAAGGCAGTTATACAGTTTTGGAGCACAGCGAGCTAAAGGTGTCGCTGGAAGCGATATGAACTTCGCAAACAGCAAAGCCGCTCAATCGGCCACCCATGGCACCTCAAACTTTATTCCCGATGGCGGTGGTACTTCGGGCAGGCGAGACGAAAAAGCGAAAAGGGCCGCAAGCAGGGCCGAGGCGATGGAGCCAAGTGATGAACAAAAGGCCGCAGCCGCTTCAGGTGCAATCAACGCAAAGCGCGCTGGACAAGCACCCGAACGCACGACATATGAACAGAATACCAGGGCAGCAAAAGCTGACTTAAAAAACCTGCAGGAACAGAGACAAGACGCTATTAAAGAGTTTGAGCGCCAAGAACGGGCACACAATAAAATGATTTCTGAAGCAATTGCTTCTGGTGATACGGCACAAGAACAGGCACACCGCGCACGCCTAACACAAATCACAAGCCAACATAAGGGCTCTTTGCAACAACAGGACCAGAGAATTGAAGAAGCACACGAAACGGTAAAATATCATGAAGCTCACACTGAAAATCTAAATAGAGATCTCCGGAGCGTCGGAGAAAAGGCCGTAGAAAATATGTCCGCACCGGCGCTTGCCAAACAAATCGTGGCAAATTCGCGCCCAATAAGAGCTTTCGGGCTACGTGGTCCAGCAAAAGATGATGTTGTTGCTAACGCGGCTGCAAAACAAGCGCGATCTTCAGATGGACCAAAGGTTCGGTCTGTCCTAAACAGTATCGTTACTAAGCCATCAAATCCGTAACCAAGTATGGACTTTGAATCATTCATTAAAGAGCATTTTGAACAACTCCCGCCGGTGGTCCAGCGAAGTGTAACGTCCGTTGACCTTCCTAAGCGACTTCGCGAACTCTCTGAACAGTACAAACTACACCTTGATCAGTGGGAAAAGCTTGAAAATGAAGTGTATATGGCGCTACTCTCTATTCAACCAATAGAAGAACTGGGTAAAAACATTGAGAAGGAGGTTGGTGTAGATGTACAAACTGCACAAACGCTAGCCGCGGAAATAGAACGGGCTATTTTTGTGCCGATCCGTGAAGAACTTGAGCGCGAACTTGAACACCCAGAGGCAAAGGATAAGGAACTCACCACCACCGAAAAAGCGCGGGAAGCAATATCGGTAGAACACGCCACTACACAGCCGACGACACCTGTAGCGCCGAGCGTACCTGGCGTGGTACGCGCTCCTGTCTCCGAAATATACAAGCCGGGCGAGCCGAGCGTGGCACGCAAGGGGAGCGAGGGTGATCCATACCGCGAACCAGTTGCATAATAGTCACAAGTGTACGCATCATGAACATTGTGGGGGTATAATACAGTGATGCAGTTTCAGGTTCCTCAATTTATTGAAATAGAGGACAAGATTTTTGGACCGCTTACATTTAAGCAGTTCATTTACTTGCTCGGTGGTGGAGGCTTCGGATATCTCATTTGGCGCGTCATGCCTGTGTATGTAGCCGCTCCGCTTGCGATCGCCGTACTTGGCCTGGCGGCGGCGCTCGCGTTTTTTGAATGGAACGGCAGGCCTTTTATCATCGCTTTGGAACACGCATTCTATTACATTGTGCACCCAAAACTATATCTGTGGAGCAATACAGCCAAAAAACCAACGGATACAAAACGTGCGCAAGCAATCTTGGCCACCCCGCAGGTATACATCCCGACGCTTTCCGAAAGCAAACTGCACAACCTTGCCTGGAGCTTGGACATCAACGAGCGCATTGATGAAGGTTCTTCCCGCGAACAGGCAGGAGCACTAGAAACTCCAGGCTTAAGAACGGCGCGTACCGCACGAATATAATCCATATGCCCACACCATCACAAAAAACGACGCCGCGGAGCACAAGCAAATCAACGCAATCCTTCGTGCCCGTCAAAGAGGTGCGTGACGGCGTCATTGTACTCAAAGACGGCAGCTATCGCGTGGTGCTCATGGCGTCATCTATCAACTTCGCACTGAAATCAGAGGATGAACAAACGGGATTCATCATACAGTTCCAAAACTTTCTCAATTCATTGGATTTTTCCGTGCAGATGTTTGTCCAATCGCGCATGTTGGACATTCGCCCTTACATCTCTACGCTGGAGGTGCGTTTCAAGGAACAATTGGATGATCTCATGCGCACGCAAATCCGTGAGTACATAGAATTCGTCAAGAGCTTTACGGAAACAGCCAATATCATGACAAAAAACTTCTTCATTGTGGTGCCGTACGCCCCTTCGGCGACCGCTGTCGCGGGTGGTCTTGCAAGCAAACTCCCCTGGAGTACAAAAAAAACGTCCTCTGAAGAGACAAAAACGTTTGAAGAACACGTGTCTCAACTTGAACAGCGCGTTGCCGTGGTACAGCAAGGCCTTGTGCGCACAGGCGTGCGTACCGTACAGCTCGGGACAGAAGAAACCATTGAGCTTCTCTATAAAATGTTTAACCCCGGAGAAGACAGTAAGCCCATGTCGCTCGTCGGCATGCCCTCAGAAAACTAGTATGGCATTTCTTGATTTTCTTAAGCGATCCAACTCTCCGACACCATCGGAAATCATGCCGGTACTCCCCGAGGAGATCTATCGCACCGGGTTGCTTGATTTGCAGGACGTTATCGCGCCGCATGCGCTCAACGTAAGCCCACGCGAGCTTGATCTCGGCGAAAAAATCACCCGTACATTCTTTGTTATCTCCTACCCGCGTTTTCTTTCTACCGGATGGTTTGCGCCGATCATCAACATGGATAAGGTGTTGGACATTTCTATCTTTGTGCATCCGATGGACACCAATGAAATGCTCCGGAAGTTCCAAAAGAAGGTGGCCGAAGTGCAAAGCCAGATATCTACACGCGAAGAGAAGGGAATGGTCCGCGATCCAATGCTTGATACCGCATACGCAGACCTGGAGAAACTTCGCGATTCGCTTCAGCAGGCGCAAGAGCGCATCTTTGAGGTTGGACTGTACCTCACCATTTACGGCAACAGCCGCGAAGAGGTGGACAAGGTAGAGAGTGAAATTCGCAGTATCTTGGAATCGCGCCTTGTGTACATCCGCCCCGCGCTGTTTCAGCAGGAGCAGGGTTTTCGCTCCACGCTCCCGATTGCAACCGATGAGCTAGATGTGCACACCAAGCTCAATTCCGAACCGCTTTCATCAATATTTCCGTTTATTTCTTTTGACCTCACCTCCAACCGCGGCATTCTCTACGGCATCAACAGACACAATTCTTCGCTTGTGCTCTTTGATCGTTTCTCCTTGGAAAACTACAACTCTGTCACCTTTGCGCGCTCCGGTGCCGGAAAGAGCTACATGACCAAGCTGGAAATACTCCGTTCGCTCATGTTTGACACAGAAGTGATCGTCATAGACCCGGAGCGCGAATACGAATACCTCGCGGAAACGGTGGGTGGGCGATATTTCAACATTTCTCTCTCGTCCGAGCACCACATCAATCCATTTGACCTGCCAATACCGCGCGAAGACGAAAGTCCCGCCGATGTCCTGCGCAACAACATCATCACACTCGTGGGCCTGTTCCGCATCATGCTTGGCGGCCTAACGCCGGAAGAAGACGCCATCATTGATAAGGCGATCACCGAAACATACGCGCTCAAAGATATCACCAGCGACGCAAACTTTTCCAACATGGAGCCGCCACTGCTTTCAGACTTTGAGTTGGTGCTCTCCGGCATGGAAGGGTCCGAATCGCTGGTTCAGCGGCTTTCCAAATACACAAAAGGTACCTGGGCTGGCTTTATGAACCGCCCAACCAACGTGGACATGAACAAACGGCTCGTCGTCTTTTCTGTGCGCGACATGGAAGACGATCTGAAGCCGGTCGCCATGTACACCATCACGCACCACATTTGGAACCAGGTGCGCAAAGAGCTCCGCAAGCGTCTTTTGGTGATTGATGAGGCGTGGTGGATGATGAAAGCGCAGGATACGGCCTCGTTCCTCTTTGGTATTGCCAAGCGCGGTCGTAAATACTACCTCGGCATCTCCACCATCACGCAAGACGTTTCCGACTTTCTCAATTCTCCATACGGTATCCCTATCATCACCAACTCTTCTATTCAGATACTACTGCGACAATCACCGACGTCCGTGGACCTTGTGCAACAGACATTCAAACTCTCGGACGAAGAAAAGTATTTGCTTTTGGAATCCGACGTGGGGGAGGGGATATTCTTCGCCGGTCTCAAGCATGTGGCGATCAAGGTAATCGCGAGCTACACCGAAGACCAAATCATCACATCAGACCCGTCCCAAATTCTTGCGATTCGTAAGGCGAAGGCCGATCTGGAGGCTGTGGGCACTCCAGGTGGTGGTGGTAGCGGGGCCGCGCCCATCCCCGGAGCGTCATGAACAAACAACCGCGCAGACCGACGGGCGCGGCATTCGTCCTAATATCTTGCGCTGTTTTCGTGGATCTTATACAGATTCTTCTTACTGTGTTGTTTGTGGGGGTTATCCTCAACACGTTCATCAGTATTCTTGTCGCCCCTATATTTTTTATTTTTCTCAAGCACTACGGCGTGGATTTCTCATTCTCTCGCGCAGGAGGACGCTTCCTCGCTGGGCTCGGAGCAGAAATTCTGCCCCTTTCAGACTGGTTCTTTGGGTGGACCGCCGTCATTGCCTCAATAATCGTTATGGACCGTGGAAGCACGCTCCTGCAGGGTATAATGGGACGTGATGAGAGTCGCTAAACACCCTCGCTGGTTCTCCGTATGCATCTTTTGCATGTGCTTGTTTCTCTGCGCGCCACTAGCGCGTGCTCAGTATGATATTCCTGGCCTTTCGGCAACACTCACCATCACCAGTGATCCAACATCTCCGGCCCCGGGAGAATCCGTGCGTTTCTCCGCGCAAAGTTTCACCATGGACCTCGCCTCTGACACGGTTACCTGGTACGTAAACGACACTAAGGTGGGAAGTGGCCTCGGCCTTACCTCAATAGACACCACTGCGCCGGCACTCGGCAAAACTCTTGAGGTGCGCGCGGAGGCATCGGGGGCAGATGGTGATGCTTCCGGATCCCTGACACTCCGCGGATCCGCACTCACCATTTTGTGGGAAGCTGATTCCTATACGCCGCCATTTTACCTGGGTCGCGCGCTTGCTTCTCCCGGGAGCTCTATTCGCGCGCAGGCGGTTGTTCATTTTGTACGCAACGACGGCTCTGAAGTCCCTTCATCGGACATTGTGTATACGTGGCGCAAAAATGGCGGGTTACTGCGCACCATATCCGGCCGAGGTGCATCCACCGCACGTTTTGATGCTCCGCTTCTCTTCGCAACTGACATTGTGTCTGTGGACGCTGTGTCGGCGGACCGTGTATTTACCACCTCCGCCATCGTGTACATACCTTCGGTGGAACCAGTCTTGGAGCTGTATGAAGATCACCCCCTCTACGGCATGGTCTGGGAACAGGCAATCGGCGCGCAAACAACCGTGTATGACGCACAGGAAACATTTGTGACTACGCCACTTTTTGCGGCCGCATCTTCTCCCACGCACAGTTCCTTGATATACGAGTGGGATGTTGATGGTACGCCCTTATCAAACGATCCCAAAGCGCCAAATGCCGTGCGTATTACCGCCCCCAAGGGAGGCGCTGGGGTAGTCGGGCTTGATTTGTCTGTGGCCGGCAGCTTGTTTGGCGATGCATCAAGATCGTGGAGTTTTTCCTTTGTGGTGAATTCATCACGAAGCGCTAGCCCGTTTGGCATAGAGACAAAATAAATATCTATGAATCGTTTCAACACACGAACATTGCGGATCACCACTGCTTTAGTGGTCCTCATTATCCTTTCTGTGCTCGGCGCGTGGTATGTCCACATGAAATCCGCCACAGCAAAGATAGATGTCGTATCGGTTTCGCGCGGCCTTTCAAGTGTTGTGCCAAGCTTCTTCGGATCTGTGGGAAGCACTGAGGCAAATATCATTGGGTTTCTTACTGGAAATTCCAAAAACGCATCGTCTTCTACAGAACAAGCTCCTCGCCTGTGGCATGTGGTAGACACCCCAGTATCCGGTGCGCGCTTTTTCGGAAAAGGTAGCACCACCATTATTCGCTTTGTTGACCGCTCTACCGGGCATGTGCTTGAGGCATATCCGTCATCTGGTACCACCAAGCGCATCACCAACACGCTCATCCCGCATGTATATCAGGCGTACTTCACCTCAAGCAGTACGGTGGTGTTGCAAACACTCTCCGACGCTGGTGTCCTCACCTCAGTAGCCGCTTCAGTACAGACAGCCACAGGAACGGAGGCAAAACTCACCGCAGTGTCCCTCCCACCAAACATGCTGTCACTCGCTGTCGCGCCAGATGGATCAAAACTCTTCATGCTTCTTCCCGACGGGAAGGGCGGAAGTGTCGGTATTGTGTCTGATGCGCGCGGTGGATCACAGAAACGCATTTTCTTCTCTGGGCTTTCTGGATGGCGCGCGGCGTGGCCGGCCAACAATCGCATCCTGCTGTACCAACGCGCCTCTGACGGCACGCCGGGTAGCGCTTTTGCAGTTACCCCTACAGGCACTATCACCACCATCCTAGAACATGTGCCCGGGCTTGTAGTAACAGAAACAGCATCAAGCACGCGTCTATACAGCACTGCCGACGGACGTTCTGTTTCTCTGTTTTCAGCAAACAGCGCGCAAGGGCAGGCAACGAGCATACCACTGCACACCAGTGCGGAAAAGTGTGTTCTTGTTGCCACTGGCGCATTTGCGTATTGCGCCGTCCCCAACACGCCGCCGCAAGGTGCATTTTTGCGCGACTGGTATCGCGGTGCCATACACACAAAAGACACATTCTGGAAAATCAATACAATGAGCGGCGCGTATGAACAAATCATTGCCCCAGAAAGCGAACTGCGCGTCGCTGTGGATGCAAAAAATCTGACATTGAGCGATGATGGGGGATATCTGGGCTTCCAGGACGCGCGCGACAGCTCCCTGTGGGTATTGCGTATAAAACCATGAGATCACTACGACAATATAGTAAGGACATCTATGCGCGCTTCCGCGGTGCGACGTCATCACTTTTATTTCAAGCAACGATAGGTTTTCAGCCACTCTCGGGAAACGAAGTCAAAGAAAGCAAACTCTTTTCTGGAGTATTTTCAAGCACACCCGACCTCCCGACATTTCTTAATAAGGCATTCCAATTGGCCATCGCTATCGGAGCGATACTCGCGGTACTCCGAATCATTTATGGCGGAGCGCTCTACATGGGCACAGATGTGTTTTCAAAAAAGAACGATGCAAAAACGATTCTGCAAGACGCTGTGTTGGGTCTTTTGCTTCTTCTCGGCACATACCTTATCCTCAACCAAATCAACCCGGACCTTTTGAATCTCAACTTCAACCCTCCGCCGGTACAGACGGGCACGGGACAATAAGGGACGGCTATTCTGCTGTGTACTTGATGACCACGCGCCTGGTGCGCCCCTCTCCTTGTGATTCTGTTTTTATATTTGGCTCGTCAGCGAGTGTGCTGTGTATAATGAGACGCTCGTATGCGCTCATGGGGGAAAGCTCAACATCATATTGAAAACTCCGCGCTCGTTCGGCCATAATTTTGGCTTTTGCCTCAAGATCCCGAAGCTTCTTGGCGCGGTAGTCATTTACGTCAATAAGAAAGAGTGCCTCCTCGGAAACAGCGCCATCCGCACGAGTGCGGATTTGCTGTTCTACGATTTTCTTTACGAGATAATCCATCGCGTGAAGCGTATCTCCATGTGTGCCGATGATTGCCGGCGCAACATCGGTCTCTATCGCAAAGACCGTCTGGCCCGCAACGATGCGTTTTGAGAGACCCGAATAGGGGAGTCCCACAGAATCCAAAAATGTACGGATGGTGGCCTCAATGAGATCGTGCATGCGGGCACTATACACCCGCACCTGCGTTCTGTACAAAACGGCCTATATACGAGACCTTGTGGTGAGATGCCGACGTACCACAAGCTCTTGCGCGACCATGAAAAGGTTGCTGGTGACCCAATACAACGGCACAGCCGCCGAGAGTGTGTACGATATTACCGCCACAATAACCGGTAATACATATTTGATTTGCACCTGAAGGCTTCGCGCGATGTCGTGCTGTAATGAACCGGCCTCTCCGGAGGGTTGCGGTACAGCGACCATACGCGCATACAGAAACTGTGTTACCCCTGCGAGAAAAGCCAGTATGATACTTCCGCGTGCCGCCATATCAAGAAACCCAAGAAATTTCATGTGTACGGAATCTGGCGACATAATGAAAGAGTAGAGAAGATTCTCGTGCACCGCCGGCAATCCTCCTCCCGAAAAAACAAAATATAGCCCAAGCAGAATAGGGAGCTGTACCAAAAGCAGGAGAATGCCTGAAAACGGATGAATGTTGTGTTGCTTATAGAGAGCAAAGAGTGCTTTGCTCTCTCCCTGCCGATCTCCCTTGTATTGTTTTTTTATGACTTCAATCTCCGGGGAAATCTTTCTTGTCTCTTCTTGCGTACGGGCAACGCGCAGTGAAAGGGGAAACAACACCAGTTTGACGACAAGCGTAAGCGCGATGACCGCAATACCCACGTCGTGCCACGGTGCCACATCAACAAGAAAAATCAGCGCATTGTAGAGCGGCTGATACACCACTGCGTGGAAGGAAGAAGATATCATGTTCGCGCATTGTACCGCGCCACAAGCTCATCCAAAAGCGCCTCTAGAGTGCTTCTCATGGCCTCGTAGGACATGTCCAATGCCGGTTTCTTTGCGCGGATCATAATGCGCCCCCCGACACGCTTAGAACACAATATGTCGTGGATGGCGTGACGAATCCTCCGACGCACCGCATTACGGCCGGTCGCACGCTTGGCAACCGCCTTTGACACGACAATCACGATCTTTGCTCGCGTCTGGGAGGGAATGCCGGATACCGAAAAATACTGGGAATCAGCCCTAAAACCACGCTCATTCCCGAGCTCTTGTACCTCAGCGCGAGAGAGGGGGCTAAAGCTCCTCATGGAGCTATACAGTGAGGCGGGCGCGACCTTTTCGCCGCCGTGCAATCAATACGCGCCGCCCACCCTTGGTGGCGGTACGGGCGCGAAACCCGTGGGTACGGGCGCGTTTGCGCTTTTTGGGCTGCCAAGTTCGTTTCATGGCAACACTATACCCGTCGTGGGCAAAAATTCAAGCATGGGCCGATATCAACAGATTATCCACAGCTTGTGAACGTTTACAGGGTGAAGCGCCACACTTTCAATACACACCAAGGCGCGTATAATGCGGCGCATGGTATCCAACCGCGAGCTGTGGCAGAACGCTCTTGTCCAGCTTGAACTCTCTACGTCAAATGCCAGTTTTAAGACATGGTTTAGAAATACCGACATTGCAAATCGTGACGGAAACACGGTGTATGTGGCCACACCATCAAAGATAGTGAAGGAGTGGATACGGGATAAACACCACAAGCTTGTCTTAAAGGTGCTCCGAGACCTTGACCCTTCCATCCGCACCATTGAGTATGTGGTGCACCGAACCCCTCAATCCGCCGAAAAGAAGCCGGAGAGGCCCCCGGTACAGGAAAACGCGGCTCTAGACCTTGGTTCTTTGTACATAGACAAACGAGACAATCTCAATCCACGATTCACCTTTGAGACCTTCGTCGTCGGTCCGTTCAACCAGCTGGCGCACGCGGCGGCGCAGTTTGTGTTGCAAAATCCGGGGCTCAACTACAATCCATTGTTTATATTTGGCTCTACCGGACGCGGCAAAACACACCTCATTCAGGCGGTGGGGAACCACTTTAAGAAGTCTCATCCTGGGAAAAAGGTGTTTTACGTCACCTCTGAGCGTTTCGCAGTGGATTATATAAATTCCGTTCGCAATGGGCGGGCAAACGACTTCAAACATCAATACCGCCAGTATGACGTCCTCATCATGGACGATGTCCAGTTCATTGCGAATACAGAAAAAACCCAGGAAGAGCTTTTTCATCTCTTCAACGCATTTCACGACAGCAACAAACAAATTGTGTTTTCGTCCGATAAACACCCGGCCCAATTGCCAAACTTTGAAGATCGGCTAAAGGGGCGATTTTCGGCGGGCATGATTGCCGAAATCCCCGAACCGGACATGGAATCGCGTGCGGCGATCATCCGCGCAAAAGCGGAACAGCACGGATTCTCCATTCCGGATGAAATTGTCGCCTATATCGCTGAAAACATGCGCGCCAACATCCGTGAACTTGAGGGGGTATTGAATATGATTGTGTGTAAATCCCAACTCAAGGGCAAGGTGGTCTCGCTTGCAGACATAAAGAGCCTCATCAAACACAACATAAAGCCTGGTAAGGGTGTTTCTGTTGAGGATGTGGTGCGACGCGTCTCGGAATACTATGAGATTACAGAAAAGAGTATTTATGAAAAAACCAGGAAGAAGGAGGTAGTGAAGCCACGGCAGATTATTATGTACATCCTTAGAGAAGAGTTTAATGTTTCATTCCCATCAATAGGGGAGAAATTGGGAGGGAGAGACCACACAACAGTGATTCACTCTTGTGAAAAAATAAAAGAAGAATTGAAACAAAATTCAATTCTTGAGCAAGAGATTGAACATATCCGTACGCTTATTCATACATAACACTGTTGTGGAAATACTGTGTATATCCAGGTATAGCTTGTTACTAAATACTTCGTATATGCGTACATCCTCTACCACTAAAAGTAATCAACAGAGATATTATATATTTTCCACACAACTATCAACAGTATCACTATGGAATTTTATGGCTTATATAAAGGATATATATTGGTTTTCCACTCTATCAACACCCCTAATAGTAGTAATAGGTATTTAATTAATAAAAATTCATAGTATGTTGTGTGTAACTAAAAAAGATATTCTTCTGCGAGCAGTTCAAATTGCGGAAAAGATTGTTGGAAAGAAAGAATCTCTTCCAGCACTTTCTTGCATCCTTGTTACTTCAGGAAAGGCACTCACTCTTTCGGCAACAAATCTAGAATCTGGAGTTACCATTACCGTTCCGGCGGATTGTAAAAATCAAGGGGTTGTCGCAGTACCAGCTGGGATTTTTTCTCAAACACTTCGTTCTATGGGGGATGGGCAAATTACCTGTACTCAAACAGAACAGAATCTTTTAGTAGAAGCTCGTGGTTCAAAAACACTTATTAAAACAGTGTCATCGGATGATTTTCCAAAACTTGAAACTGAAAAAAAATCAGAAGGATATTCCATTACCATTTCTCGTTCAAAACTTCTTTCAGGAATTGAGTCTGTTATATACGCCGCGTCGCGTTCTATGATCAGACCGGAATTAGGAAGTGTGTATATACAGGTAAGTGATGGTTCTATAACATTTGTTGCGACAGATTCGTTTAGACTTGCTGAGAAAAACAACAAAGACAATTCATTAAAGAATTCTGTGGATATTCTCATTCCACTCAAACATGCATTAGAACTCCAATTTATTCTAGAACACTCAGATGTGGATGATGTCACACTAGAACATGATGAATCTAGTGTTGTGGTTATCGCCGGTCCAGTCAGATTTATATCAAGGGTTGTTGACGCGACGTTTCCGAACTACAAAGAAATAATTCCAAAGACATTTACCACAGAGGTAACGGTACTAAAATCTGACTTCGCCGAAGCGTTAAGAAAAGCACGCGTGTTTGCCGGTGGGGACCAACATGTGGGGTTCCATGTGTATCCTTCCAAAAAAACATTCACTATTACCGCTCAGAGTGGCGCTATTGGGGAGATGTCCGACACTCCGGAAGCGGCGACATCAGGAGAGGATATTGATAGCAACTTTCATATTGAATATGTTTCCGACTGCCTTCAATCAATTCCCGGAGACAGTATCCACCTGGGATTTGCTGGAATTGGAAGACCGCTTGTGGTGCGTGGCACTATGGATCAATCCATGACGTACCTCGTGATGCCACTAAATAGGTAGTTATATTGCCACAAAAGAAGAGGACGCTTCGCGAGAGCCATATTGACCTTCTGCAACGGCTTTAATGACTGCGGGGCCGGAAACCCGCGGAACAAAGGGGAGGGAAAATGGAGCTTGTACCGAAGTGCCCAGGTATACGCCGTTGATGTAATACAACACCCGTACGGTACCGACTGGGACAGAAACACTAATGGTTGAGAGTTGTCCCAATGGTATTGGGGCACCCGATGTGGGTGTAATGACGGAAAGATTTCCAAAGACACCCTGCGTATTGTTTTGTCCTGTGGTTTGAACTCCGACGTCGGGCACGATTCCGTTTGCCCACAAAGACACCGGATATTCCCACAGAGCGAATTGAGGGTCTGCTTGTGGGTTTGTCGGTGCCCCTGCGCGAGGGTTATTTTTTTGCACCCAATACAGAATGTCATGTACACCCATGGCCGCGTTGGTGTTCCAGTTGCCGGAGAGAACGGGAGGCAGATTTTCTGGCTCTGGTTGTGGAGAGGGGAATGTGCCAGCCGGGTATTTCTCCATGGCAATCTCCATGAATGAGTGCCAGAGCGGCGCGATGATGAATGCCGCAATCTTTTTCTCCATGGAAGAGTTGTCGTTGTTTCCAGCCCATGCGCCTACGGCAACACGTGGTGTGTATCCGATGATCCACACATCGCGATAATCGTTGGTTGTTCCTGTTTTGTCGGCAACGTCAGCGCCGGGGAAATACAGTGGGGAATCGGCACCAAATTCCGGCGTGCGTGCCTCGTTGTCTGAAAGTACATCATTCATGGTGCGGGCGATTTCCGGATCCAATACCTGCGCGCTTTTGCCTTGGTACTCTTCTAATACGTCGCCATCGCGATTGGTTACCTTCAAGATAGGGGTTGTTGGATTGCGCACGCCGTCATTAGCAAATACCGCGTAGGCACCAGTCATTTCAAGGAGGGTTACTTCACCACCACCGAGCACAAGGGTGAGACCGTATCGGCTTGGGTCGCCAAGCGTGGTAATTCCCATTTTTTTTGCGGTATCTAAAGCGTTTTGGATGCCAACAAGATACAGAGTCTTGATGGCCGGGATGTTTATGGATTGTGCAAGCGCGTTACGGAGTGTAATCGGCCCACGGAACTTGTTATCAAAGTTTTCAGGACTATAACATGGCGATTCGTCAGAGAAATTGCTCGGCGCGCAGGCGGTAGAGAATTGCGTTTTAAGGTCAAAGACCACCGTGGACGGTGTATATCCCTTTTCAAACGCCGTGGCATACACGAACGGCTTAAATGAAGAGCCTGGTTGGCGATTGGCGACTGTGACATTCACTTTTCCATCAATATGTTCGTCAAAATAGTTGCGCGAACCGACCATGGTAAGAATTTGCCCGGTGGTGGCATCCACCGCAACAAGCGCCGCATTTGATGCATTGAAGTTCTTTTCGTTTTGCAATGCTCCCTTATGCACAATCTGCTCGGCCTCTCGTTGCAGGTCCCAATCAAGCGTTGATATAACCTGAAGACCTTCGCTATCCACCCTGTCAGCGCCGTATTTTTCTTCCAAATATTCGCGGACGTAAAAGACGAAATGCGGCGCCTTGATGCCTTGGTTGCTTTGTTCTTGAAAGGTCACCTCCTCCTTCTTCGCCGCCTCGTATTCATCTTGCGTAATGAGTTTGTGTTCAAGCATTTGGGTGAGCACAAGGTTTTTTCTGTATTCAAGCGCGCTCCGATGGTTGCCGTATGGAGAATAGTATGTGGGTGCCTTGGGAAGCGCGGCCAAATATGCGGCTTGGGAGAGGGAAAGTTCCGAAGCGTGCACGCCGAAGAAGTGCACGCTGGCTTCTTCTATGCCATAGACGGTGCCTCCGTAGGGCGTTTCGTTGAGGTACGTTTCTAGGATCTGTTCCTTTGTGTACATGCGCTCCAAACGCAATGCCAGGATCCATTCTTTTATCTTTCGTGTGATGGTCTTGTCTTTAGTAAGGAGCGTGTTTTTTACAACCTGTTGTGTGATGGTGGAGCCCCCTTGTGCGTAACTGCCGCTCGTGATGTTGGCCCAGACCGAACGCGCAATGGCAAGCGGACGAATACCGTGGTGTTCATAAAATTCGGAGTCCTCAATGGCGATGGACGCTTTCTGAACATTTTGGGAAATTGCCGAAAGAGGAACGAGGGTGCGCCGAACAGTCCCGTGCACATCGTACAGAAGCATGTTGCCGGTACGGTCATATATTTTTGTTGATTCAATAATGCGGCGATTTTGCAGGGATTGTATGGGTGGGATGGGAAGCAATATTGTCCAAATAAGGAACGCGCCCACCACAAACATGGCGAGAGAGCCAGAGAGAATGAGTCCCTCATGCACGGTAAGTCGCGAGAAGGGGATACGACGAGAAAGAATACGGAACTTCCGAGACATGCTTGGAATTGTATTGCGTTAGCGAGAATGCGCCAAATGGGTTACGCCCACGGCAATGGCGTCGTATTCGTCGTCGCGCTTAATGGTTTTTTCTATAACGACCAACATGTGAAGCATGGTGGCGATTTGTTTTTTGTCCGCGCCACCAAAACCGGAGACCGCCCCCTTTATTTGGTTTGGGGTGTATTCAAAGACGGGGATGCCAGCGCGCGCCGCTTCGGTGATGATTGCTCCGCGCGCCTCGGAGACCTGCATGGCTGTTTTTTGATTCGCCGTAAAAAACAGTTTTTCCATGGCCAATGCTTCAGGGGAATATGTTTGTATGAGTCGCGCGCATTCCTGCGCCACCTGAAGAAGTCGCTCCGGAAAAGAAGCTTTCGGAGAAGTTTCAATACAGTCCGAATACAGGAGAGTTTCCTTCCCTTTCTTTTTTTCAAGCACCGCAACGCCACATCGGCCAAACCCTGGGTCTATGGCGAGAATGATCATGCGGCGTTTGTGTACACCTCCTCCACATCGTCGTACGCGTCAATTGCCTCAAGTGCCTGCATGAGGCGATCAGAGTCTTCTTCGGAGAGGGGAATGGTGCTTTTGGGTTCGTATCCTTCGGCTGTTTTTTCAAATGCCCATAGGGCGCTTCCGGGCGCGGCGAGTTCCATGCCGTTTTTTGCGAGCAAGTGTTTTATTTCCTGCGCGGTGCGGTTGCGGCTGTCGGTGAGTGTTTCTATCACAATGGCCGCTCCGCCCGGGCCATATGTCTCATAAGTGATTGCCTCAAGCGCCGCGGCATCGGCCGCGATACCCTTGGCGACGGCGCGCTCTATTGTGTCTTTCGGCATGTTTGCCTTTTTGGCCGTTTCAATAATGGAACGGAGGTTGGCGGCGTTTACATCACCATTGGCTTTTTTGCTTTCCACTGAAATGCGCTTGCCGATCTTGCCCCACAAATTGCTCTTGGCCGCGTCAGCCGCGCCCTTTTGTCGTTTTATTTGCGCCCATTTACTGTGTCCTGCCATGTCTGCCACTATAGCAAATAACGGCGCGCTGAAGGAAGGAGTGTGCTATATTCGCTCCATACACCAAGTATGCAACGCGAAAAGGTCTACAGCTACGGCAAACACTCGCTTCAGGAGGCGCTTCGTGGTGTCCCAAGCGCGGTGTCAAGGGTGTTTCTATCAGAGACAGCGCGCGAGGAATCTCTGCTACAAACCCTCAAGCGGCACAACATATCCGTCTCGCCACTGAAAGATCAGCGCGGCGTGCCCGAAGACGCGGCGCACCAAGGTGTGATCGCGCTTATTGATCCGACAAAAATTCTCATCACTCTGCCGGAGTTACTGAACAAACTTGATGTGGCAAAAAAGCCGTCGCTTGTTCTTCTTGATGAATTGCAGGATCCGCACAATGTGGGTGCCATCATACGAAGCGCGGCCGCGTTTGGTTGTTCGGGCATTCTTATCCCTGAACGCAACCAAGCACAGCTTACGGGTGCAGTGATCAAGGTTTCGGCGGGCATGGCATTCCGCATTCCGATTGTTTCAATCGGCAATGTAAATCAGGCACTTCGTGCACTGAAAGATGCGGGCTTTTGGACGTACGGACTTGCGATGCACGGCACCCCGCTTTCGCAGGAGCGATTTGATGCTCCTGCGGTGTTTATCGTCGGCAATGAAGGGGAGGGGATTCGCACAAAAACGCTTGAACTATGCGACGTGCGGCTCTCTATTCCCATGCACGCACGCACAGAGTCGCTCAACGCCGCCGCCTCGGCCGCGATTGTGCTCTATGGATGGAGTTGTCAGCATCCGGAAGCTCTCACGCAATAACATATGGAACACAAAGATATCATTGCAGAAGGATGGAGCGATTATGAACTCCTTGATTCCGGCGACAATAAAAAACTGGAACGCTTTGGCGAAGTGGTCCTCGTGCGTCCGGAAACGCAGGCGATTTGGCGGCCGCAGACCCCCGTCTCGTGGAAAGAAGCACATGCGGAGTTTACCCACGAAGGCGGCAAAGGTGCCTGGCATGTGCACAAAGACACGCCTGAAGTGTGGGATGTGGAATATGCAGGGGCACGGTCTTCTTTGCGCCGCACCTCCTTCAAGCACACGGGGATGTTTCCAGAACAATCTCCCAACTGGGCGTGGATTCGCGATCGTGTGAGTGCTTTGCAAAAACCTTCAGTATTAAATTTGTTTGGATATACGGGCGTTGCTTCTATCGTTGCGGCTTTGCCCGGAGAGGGCCTGCCCGGAGAGGGCCTGCCCGGCCAAGGTGCGTTCGTCACTCATGTAGACGCATCAAAGCAGTCTGTCACCTGGGCAAAAGAAAATGCGACGCGCTCCGGTGTTGCGGACGATGCCATTCGCTGGATTGTGGATGATGCGCTTGGGTTTGCGCGTAGAGAGGTGCGTCGCGGCACGAAGTATCAAGGAATCATTCTTGATCCGCCGGCTTTTGGGCGCGGCGCTAAGGGCGAGGTGTGGAAAATAGAAGAAGACCTTCCGAAACTTTTAGATGCCTGCAAAGATTTGCTTTCATCCGACCCTGGCGCATTTTTTCTCATCAATGGATACGCCGCCGGATATTCTTCGGTGGCCTTTAAACAACTTGTGGAGGGAGTGTTTGGCGACGTGTCGGGCGAATACGGAGAGCTTCTTTTGCAAGAAAAAAACGGCCGCGTACTGCCAAGCGGCATCTACGCGCGGTTTGTGTGTTAAAGCAGGGGACGTTGTGCAGTGATTTTGTCGGCTCCAATGTGCGCAAAGCCCCTGTCGGTAACGGTGCGGCCGCGCGGCGTGCGCTCCAAAAGCCCGAGTTGCATAAGGTAGGGCTCGTGCACCTCTTCAATCGTCGCGTCTTCTTCGGAGAGCGAAGCCGCGAGGGTTTTGAGTCCCACAGGCCCGCCGCCGAATTTTTCAACAATGATGGTGAGAATATCGCGGTCTATTTGGTTGAGTCCGGCCTCGTCTATTTCCAGAAGTGCGAGAGCCTTTCTGACCGTTTTTATATCCAAGGGCATGTCGGAGACGACGGCGAAATCGCGCGCGCGTTTGAGCAGGTAGTTGGCCGTGCGCGGTGTGGCGCGGCTACGGCGCGCGATTTCGCGCACCGACTCGTCGTCAATGGCAATGTCTAAAATTTTTGCGGAACGCCGGAGAATCTCCGACACTTCTTCCTCGGTGTAGTACTGCAAACGAAACACGCCGCCGGAGAAGCGACTGCGCAGTGGCGCTGAGAGCATGGAGATGCGCGTGGTTGCCGCGATGAGCGTAAAGGGTGGGAGTTCAAGTTGTACCGTGCGCGCCGAGGGGCCCTTGCCGATGACAATGTCCAACACGCCGGCCTCCATGGCAGGGTACAGAATCTCTTCAATAGTACGATTAAGGCGATGTATTTCGTCTACAAAGAGCACGTCGCCGGGGGAGAGGTTGGTGAGAATAGACGCGAGATCACCCACACGCTCAATCGCTGGGCCCGACGTCGCGCGCATGGAAGCACCGACCTCCCGTGTCATCAAATGCGCGAGCGTCGTCTTGCCGAGCCCCGGCGGGCCGTACAAAAGCACATGCTCAGGCTGTGTGCCGCGCCCTTTGGCGGCGGTAAGGAGTATGCGGAGGTTTTCTTTTATGCCCGTTTGCCCGACATACTCATTCCACTGCGCGGGACGCAGTGCGTGATCAAGCGAACGGGGGCTTTTTTCGGTGTCTTTTGTTGTCATGGCGGTTTCGTGCCTGCTTCCGAGCAAGGAAGAGGGCAGGGACCAAGGTACTTGACAAATAATTCTACTATGCTACACTATACACCGGTAGTAGTTTCTCCTAGTGTTGTCTATCAATTCCGGACGCAGATATCTGGAGCGTATGTGACTTTTCCGAGGACGGCGGTGGTACCCGCCTTTACGGCGGCTCGCTGCCCCTATCCTTAGGTCTTTGTTGCACCTTTCCCTATGAAAGCACGCTCCAGATATCTGCGTCTGTTGTCGTTACAAGTAGCATCCCTACCTGCAACGATAGCAGACGAACATATGCGCGCAATGCGCACATGTGGTCTAACTAAAACAACGTATCGTCGCCGAGATCAACTACGCGACCGAGTTCGTCCAGTGAGGTAACGCCCTGGAGAACCTTTACAATACCGTCTTGCGCCATGCGGCGAATGCCCTGGTGCTCTGCCGCTTTCCAAATATCACGTTCGGAGAGCGATTTTCGTATGCAATCTTCTATCTGGCGATCCATAAGAATGACTTCCACGACAGCAACGCGTCCTTTGTATCCGATGCCGCCGCATGCTTCGCATCCCTTGGCGACCCACATTGTCTCGCGATTGGCGGGAATTTGTTCTTGGTGCGGAGTGCGTTTCAAGATGCGCTCTATAGTTTCTTTGTGCTCTCCGGTTATTGTTTCGGACACGCGGCATTTCTCGCATAGTTTGCGGACAAGACGTTGCGCCATGGAGACGGTGACCGCCGCGCCCAAAATATCTACCGAAATCCCCATGTCCACGAGACGGGGAAACGTGCCGGCGGCATCGTTGGTGTGAAGCGTGGAGAAGACGAGGTGACCAGTGAGCGAGGCGTGCACTGCCGTGGATGCCACTTCGGCATCGCGGATCTCGCCCACCATGATAATGTCCGGGTCTTGTCGCAGGGTACTGCGCAGGCCAGATGCGAATGAATAATTTTTGGACACTTGCGTCTGCACGATACCTGGGAGGTGATATTCCACAGGGTCTTCAATAGTTACGATCTTTATTTCCGGTTTGTGCACTTTGCGCAAGAAGGCGTAGAGCGTGGTCGTTTTACCGCTTCCGGTGGGGCCTGTGTTGAGGATCATGCCGTTTGGCTTTGCGATTTCCTTGTTGAATATCTCCATGAGGTATTGATCAAATCCGAGCTTTTCCATGGGAAGCGCAATAGTGGAGGGATCCAAAAGACGCATGACGATGGTCTCGGCATACGAGCCGGGGAGTATGGAGGTGCGGATCTCCACCTCCTTGCCGCCGACGACGATAGAGAAGCGTCCGTCCTGCGCCATGTTTTTTATATTGAGCTTCAGGCCGGAGAGCAGTTTGATGCGGCTGGCGATAAGCGCGTATGTGGGTGCGTCAAAGGAGAGCACCTCAATGAGCACGCCGTCTAGACGCATGCGCATGCGCACGCCCGTATCCTCCGGTTCCATGTGAATGTCGGAAGCGCCGAGCGAGAGTCCTGCGGCCATGGTGATTTCAAGAATGCGCGAAATGCGGTGCGTGTCTTTGCTTGCCGCGTGCTCGGTAATTTCGCGGCGCACGTCATCAAGAGTTTTGAGTTTGGCGAGCATTTCCTGGATTGTTTCGTTGGAAAGGGTGAGCACGCCCGCTTCTGTTTCCGTGGCGTATGAGAGGTCTTTGTAGCGATCCCACGCGTGTTCCAAAGACACGCGCGACACCATCACGCGCGTTACCTGGTATCCAAGGCGTTCAAGCTTTTGTAGCGATTGCAAAGAGTCCGGCCGCTCCGGTGCGCGCATGGCGACAAGGATTCGTTTTGCTATTTTGTGGAATGCGGCGATCTCCGATTTGCGCGCCTCTTCTTCCGGTACTAGGCGAAGTGCGTCGGTGTCTATGGATTTTGAGGTGAGATCTGCGTAGTCCACGCCATATTTTGCCGAGAGGATTTGCGCAAGCTGTTCTTCTTCTTTGCGGTGGATTTCTTCCAGGCGCTCTTCCTGTTTTTTCTCATTAAACTGCACCATAGGTACATTCTAGCCTAGAAAATGTCTGCACCACTCTACTGTTGTGGTGCAAGCGGCACATCAGTGTACAATCGGGCTCATGATAGTGCGTGGAGTGGAACAAAT
>CBFHTW010000003.1:48410-52574 GCA_965659025.1 Minisyncoccia bacterium | reverse complement strand
GCTCTTTCGTGCGTGCGGATGCGCTCAAGCGCCTTTGCTTCAATCTGACGAATGCGCTCGCGGGTTACGCCAAATTCGCGCCCCACTTCCTCAAGAGTGTAACAAATACCTTCATCAGTAAGACCGTTGCGCATCTCCAAAATCTTGCGCTCCTTGGGAGAAAGTTCGTCAAGAATCGCACCCATTTGTTCGGTAAGAATGCGGCGTGAAGCATCCTGGTCGGGAGTCGCGATAGTCTCATCAGCAATGAAATTGCCGAGTGTGGAGCGCTCATCGCCATCATCATCGCCCACCGGACTCTCAAGCGAGACAGTGTCCTGGCTGATTTTTTGGATGGTATAGATTTTTTCCACTTCAATACCCATCTCCGAAGCGATTTCCTCTGGAAGCGGATCGCGGCCGAGGTGTTGAGAGAGTTCGCGCACTTTTTGTTTATATTTCGTGATGGTTTCCACCATGTGCACGGGAATACGGATCGTGCGGGATTGATCGGCCAACGCGCGTGAGATAGCCTGGCGAATCCACCAGGTGGCGTACGTGGAAAACTTATAGCCCTTCGTGTAATCAAACTTATCCACCGCGCGGTGCAAACCAAAGTTCCCCTCCTGAATAAGATCAAGAAGGGTGAGGTCGGGAGAGCGATTGACATACTTCTTGGCAATGGACACCACGAGACGCAAGTTGGCGCGCATGAGAAGTTCTCGCGCCTCATCGTCCCCTTCAACAATACGCTTTGCGAATTCACGCTCCTGTGCACCATTGAGGAGCGGGTACTGTCCTATTTCGCGCAAATACATCTGCACCGCATCATACGCGGAATCAGAACGGCGGTGCTGGAGCTTCTTCTTTTCAAGCACCTCGCCCGCGACATCGTCTTCAAGCATGCCGCCGCCCTCAAGCACGTCAATGCCCGCGGTAACAAATTTCTCATTCAACTCATCAAACAAATCCGCTTCAATGGTGGGAAACTCGCGCATGATCTCGTCGTAGGTCACGTACCCGCGTTCGCGACCAAGACGGATGAGCGCCTGCATTTTGCTGTCGATCTTTGCCGCGGCGCTTCCTGCTCGCGGTGTCGCTTTCTTCACCACCTTCTTCTGCGCGCGAAGAGGGGCAACTTTTTTTGTTTTTGGTTTTTGTTTTGCCGCAGGGCGCATCTTTTTCACCACGCGCGTGCGCGCAGAAGCGCGCTTCACCGCAGTGCGTGCGTGACCTTTTGCGGCGACTTTTTTCTTTCTCGGCCGGGCAGGCCCTGGCCGGGCAGGCTTTCTTATTGTTTTTTTAGTCTTTTTAGACATACGAAAATGTGATGCATTGTGCGTACCCAACAAAAAGGAAACAGGGTGCTTGGACACCCAAAAGTACGCCTCAATGCGGCGTCATGGATAATTTACAACACTTTTGACAGTTGCGCAATCTCCCCTGTGAGTAACTGCAAACGGGCTGTATATTCCTCGGTTTTTTTCTCATCGCCAACAGCCTCGGCCTGCCGCAAAAGCGCGGTAACTTGCGTACACTCTTCTTGTAGTCTTTCCTTCTCAACAACGATCAACAACGCCTCCACGTCCCGTTGAAACGCTAACGCGCTTGAGTGTATGTGCGAATGTGTAAAAGATTCTTCTCCCAAGAAACGGAGTCTCTCTTGTACGGAGGGCTCCAAGGCGCGCAACGTGGCAAACACATCATCCCCAACCGCCTTTTGCACCATGGAGGCAAGAGGGCCGACTGGCATAAGGGGCGTCTCAACTGATTCTTGCCACAACAACAAACCCATCGCCTGTTCTACTCTTGTACGCTCACGCGGCGCCGTGGCAGAAGCAGTGGGCGCTTGCTTCGCTCCCGCTTCAGGTACGCGTGGCACATGAGAAAGTGCTTCTGTTACCGCCGATTCGGATACGCCGATACGTTGTGCGACAATGCGCACATACGCGTCGCGTTCAATCGGACTTTGCACGTCCGCAAGAAACGGAATGACTGCCGTTTCCACACTGCGCCGAAATATGTCGTGCCCCTTTGCTCGCTCCTGCAAAGTATCCAACAAAAATACTACAATATCCTTTGCCTCTCGCACCGATTGCTTCCACACAGCATCACCATCAGGCCGCTGAAAGAGATCGGCCGGATCAATACCACTCGGCAACTGCACGATCTTCACATGCAGTCCCTTCTTCAGTGCCGCACGTGCCGCGCGTGCGGCCGCTTTTATCCCCGCCTCATCGGCATCAAGCGCAAGAAGAAGGTTGTCGGTCATTCTCTGCACCAATGTGGCATGTTCTTCGGTAAAAGCCGTGCCGGAAACAGCGACGGCATTGCCCCATCCGTGCTGGTGCGCGGAGACAAGATCCATCTGCCCCTCCACCAAGACGGCGCAGTTGTGTTTGCGAATAGCCTGCTTTGCCTTATCAAACCCATACAGAAGTCCTGATTTTTTGTAGAGCGCCGTCTCGGGGCTGTTGATGTATTTTGGAGTGTCCGAAGGAGCGCTGTGGTTCGGATCAAATATTCTGCCGGAAAAGGCGACGACCCTGCCAGCCGCATCCGCCATGGGAAACATGATGCGGCTACGAAAGCGATCATACGCGCCGCGGTCGCCTTTTTTAGAAAGGCCGGCCTCCATGATTTCACGATCGGTAAAGCCGCGCGAGGAGAGGTGCGCGCACACCTCATGCCACCCAACGGGAGCAAACCCGATACGAAACGCCTGTATGCTCCCCTCGCTTAGGCCACGGCCATGCAGATACGCCTGCACCGCCGATTCTTTTTCAAGTTGTGATACATAAAACAGCGTCGCCACTTCAAGAAGTTCATAGAGACGTCCCTTTATGTCCTTCTCGCCGGAATGTTCGTATACCAGCGGCACACCAGCGCGCTCGGCGAGCATCTTCAGCGCACCCTTGAAATCAAGGCCTTCTATCTCTTGCACAAATGAGATGATGTCTCCTCCGGCACCACAGCCAAAACAATGGTACGTGCCACGTTCAGGAGAGACATGGAACGATGGGGTCTTTTCAGAATGGAATGGACATCGCGCGCGCAATGATGCCCCGGCGCGCTGAAGTGTTACATATCCACCCACGACATCAATGATGGAAAGTCTCGCCTTTACTTCTCGTACAGTATCCGTCGCCATGGTGCCATTATGCCCTTTAGCAAGTGCCGAGGATAGCCCTCTATAGTAGGTATTAGAAAAACACAACGAAAGCAGCGCCTTTTGGAGACTCTGCAGCGCGACGCCTGCCTGCCGGCAGGCAGGGCGCAAAAGCGAAAGCCCGGGTTTCCCCGGGCTTTCGTGCAGTTGTGCACTAACAGGAACCTTTATTCCGTCCCAGAGGTACCAGATGCGGCGTCTTGCGCACGCAACTGTGCCTGAAGAGAATCTATCATTGAGTGCTTCTTGCTGGCCCGGAAGCCCGTACCGGCAGGAATAAGCCGCCCGATGATGACATTCTCCTTAAGACCCACGAGTCGGTCCACAGAACCGTTCACCGCCGCCTCCGCAAGTTTGCGCGGCGTGTTTTGGAACGAAATCGCCGAGAGGAATGAGGCTCGCGTGAGCGACACTTCGGTGATACCCGAAAGCAAGCGCTTGCCCTTGGCTCCTTCTAGTCCAGCCTCTTTTGCGTTGCGGTTTTTGCGTTCAAGCTCAAAGTCTTCCGCAATGTCGCCTGTGGAGACTTCCGTGTCGCCAGCGGAGACAATCTCCACGCGGCTAAACATCTGCTTGACGATGATTTCCAAGTGCTTGCGTGCAGTGGACACACCCTGCAACTCATAGATGCGTGTGATTTCGTTGATGATGTATTCCTGCGCGGCCTCTTTGCCCGAGAAGGTGAAGAGCTCTTCCAGATCGGCAGAACCGTCTGTGAGGAACTGTCCCTTTTCTACCGTACTGCCAAGCACCACCTTGAGCACACGGCCCGCGTGCACGCGATATTCCGTGTCGCGTTTCGCCGCTTTGCCCTCAGGAGTGATGATGATGACTGTCTCAGCACCATCACGCTCAACGGAAGACACAACGCCCGAGACGTGCGCAATCGCCGCCACCGCCTTCGGCTCGCGTGATTCAAAGATTTCCTCAACGCGCGGCAGACCCATGGTGATGTCACCGCCTGCGGCGGCCACACCACCCGTGTGGAAGGTACGCATGGTCAGCTGGGTACCCGG
>CBFHTW010000003.1:0-48377 GCA_965659025.1 Minisyncoccia bacterium | reverse complement strand
TCAACGAGCTCACCGGTGGTCAGATCCGTGCCGTAACATTTCTGGCACACGCCGCGATGCGTCTTACAGGTCATCGGAGAACGCACCACAGCCGCAGTGGCCGTGCTTGCGTCAACGATCTTCGCGTCATCGTGGCTGATCATGTATCCGCGTTTGAAGACCACAGTCCCGGACTCATCCACGAGATCCTCCGCCAAGAGACGGCCAACGAGCCGCTCACCAAAGGATGACCCAATGTTTTCCTTGCCTGGACGCGCAATGGCGATGCCCTCTTTCGTGCCGCAGTCGTCTTCAAGCACCACTACGTCGTGCGCCACATCAAAGAGACGGCGCGTGAGATACCCAGCGCGGGCGGTGTTGAGCGCGGTGTCGGCGAGACCCTTACGAGCACCGTGCGTAGAGATGAAGTACTCAATCGGTGTAAGCCCCTCCTTCATGGAGGATGTGATCGGGAATTCAATGATCTCACCGCGAGGGTTGGTGATGAGACCCTTCATACCCGCCATTTGGTGCAACTGCGCGGTAGAACCGCGAGCGCCTGAGATGATCATGTTATGCACTGAAGTAGTCGGGTTGAGTTCTTTGACGAGTGCAGATTTTACCTTGTCGGAAACGTCGGTCCACAGTGCGGTAACACGTGCGCGACGCTCTTCCTCGGTAAGAAGTCCGTTCTCAAAGTGTTCGCGCTCAAGCGCTTCCGCCTCGCGGCCGGCCTTGATGATGTCCGCCTTCTCCTTAAGAAGCGGCACATCGGATGCGCTCCAGGTAATGCCTGCCAGCGTTGCATAGCGGAAACCAAATGTCTTGATCTTGTCTAGAATTGCCGGAATACCGTCAAGCTTGTAGTGGCGTACGAGATCGCGGATGAGCGCGCTCATGCGCTTCTTGTTGATCTCATCGTTGATGTACGGGAAGTCGTTGGGAAGCACGGAGTTGAAGAGAAGGCGTCCGACGGTCGTCTCAAACGGCTTCATTTCATAGCGTGCGTACTTCTTGTTCTCCGAAGGCATGATGGTTACTTTCGCACGCAGGTCCACGGCGCTGAAGTCGTACGCGGTGATTGCGGCGTTGGCGGATGGGAATGACTTGCCCTCGCCCTTTGCACCGGAGATTTCCTGCGTCATCCAGAAACAACCGAGAATGATGTCTTGTGAAGCGTTGGTGATAACTTCACCACTGCCAGGCTTCAAGATGTTCTTGTTGGCCGACATAATCGTCTCTGCCTCTTTTTGCGCTTCTTCAGAGAGCGGCACGTGTACGGACATGGTGTCACCGTCAAAGTCCGCGTTGTATGCGGCACAGACCAACGGGTGCACCTGGATAGCGTTGCCCTCAATGAGGACCGGACGGAACGCCTGAATAGACTGGCGGTGAAGCGTCGGCGCACGGTTGAGAAGTACATACTTGCCTTCAATCGCCTCTTCAAGGATAGACCACACCTCCGGTGCCTCGTCTTCAATGAGACGACCCGCACCGCGGATGTTGTATGCGAGTTCGCGCGCAAGAAGGCCGCGAATCACAAATGGACGGAAGAGTTCAAGCGCCATGTGTTTCGGCAAACCGCACTCGTCTAGAGCAAGATCAGGGCCGACCACAATGACCGAACGACCGGAGTAGTCTACGCGCTTACCAAGAAGGTTTTGGCGCAGGTATCCGTGTTTGCCCTTGAGGTAATCAGCGAGTGATTTAAGCGCGCGGCGCTTGCCGCCTAGGATGCCGGAGATGCCACCGCCGCGGCGCATGGAATTGTCCAAAAGCGCGTCCACCGCCTCCTGCAAGATGCGCTTTTCATTGCGCAAGATAACCTCAGGTGCGCGGATTTGCTGGAGACGCTTGAGGCGGTTGTTGCGGTTGATGACGCGGCGGTATAGGTCGTTGAGATCGGAAGAAGCGTGGCGGCCGCCCTCAAGCGCCACCATTGGGCGGAGCGCCGGCGGGACGACAGGCAAACGGGTAAGGAACATCCACTCAGGACGCACGCCGGAGCGGCGCATGCTCTCTGCAAGCGCGATGCGCTTGCGAAGTTTCTCGCGGGCGACAGCCGGGGCGGTCTCGTTTTCTTTTTTGAGGTCAACGATGAGCTTGTCCAAATCCACCTTCTTCAGAATGTTGTGCAGAGCCTCGGCACCGATAGCCGCAGTAAACATTGCTCCGTATTTGACGGCAAAGAGGTGGTACGCGGCCTCATCAAGCACCGCGCCCACGCGCACCGATTCAATGTCTCGGCGGGCTTTGTTGCCAAGCTCCTTCACGCGGAGTTTTTCGTCTTGATTGTTGGCCGCTTTTATGCGCGCCTCCACTTCCTTATCTACCTCCTTGAGCAAGCGGTCGCGCTCACCCGCGATGACAGAGGTTACGATGTATCCGGCGAAGTACACTACCTTCTCCACCTCAGCGGCGGAAAGACCGAGCACGAGCGCAATACGCGAAGGAATGCCGCGGAGGAACCAGATGTGCGCCACTGGCGTGGCAAGATCAATGTGTCCCATGCGCTCGCGGCGCACGATAGCGCGAGTGATTTCCACGCCGCACTTCTCACACACGATACCCTTGAAACGAATGCCACGGTATTTGCCGCAGTAACACTCAAAGTCGCGCTCTGGCCCGAATACACGCTCGTCAAAGAGACCGTTTTTCTCCGGCCTCTGCGTGCGGTAGTTGATCGTCTCCGGCTTCGTAATTTCACCCCAACTCCAATCAAGAATGCGCTCAGGCGAAGCGAGCCGTGTGGCCACTTCATCAAAGTGCTGCGGAATCTGATCTTTTTGTTTTGTACGCATATGCAAGGTAGGTTAGGCGACATCACTGCCGTTGCTGGTAAATTCAATATCAATGCCCAGTCCGCGCAAATGACGGACGAACACATTGAACGTTGCGGGAGTGTTTGCTTCAGAGATTCTTCCGCCCGAGACAATGGCGTCAAAGGCGGCACTGCGGCCAAGGATATCGTCTGACTTGATGGTGAGAATTTCACGGAGCGAGTACGCGGCTCCATAGCCGAGAAACGCCCAGACTTCCATTTCTCCCACGCGCTGACCACCTCCTTGTGCTTTACCACCGAGCGGCTGTTGTGTGGTGAGTGAGTACGGACCAATGGAACGAGAGTGTATCTTGTCTTCCACCATGTGGTGAAGTTTCAACATGTACATGATGCCGACGGCGATCTTCTGCGAGAACGCTTCGCCTGTGCGACCGTCAAAGAGCGTAAACTTTCCTGTTTCGGGCAGATTGGCCGATGCAAGCTCGGAGCGAATCTCGTCTTCCGTGGCGCCAGCAAATGAAGGCACTACGGCCTGGTAGCCGAGCGCCTCGGCGGCAAGTCCCAAGTGGATCTCAAGAATCTGACCGAGGTTCATACGAGACGGCACACCAAGCGGGGTGAGAATGATGTCCACCGGGTTGCCCTGCTCGTCGTATGGCATGTCTTCTTCAGGAAGTACGCGCGAGATGACGCCCTTGTTACCGTGACGGCCGGCGAGCTTGTCACCCACAGAGACAGTGCGTAGTTGCGCCACTTCTACAAGAATGCGCTTGATAACGCCGCTCTCCAGCATGTCGCCGTTCTCGCGAGAAAATACTTTGACACTCACCACGCGGCCGCGTTTGCCGCCGTCCATGCGGCGCGATGTGTCTTTGACATCTTTTGCCTTCTCGCCGAAGATCGCGTGCAAGAGGCGTTCCTCAGGTGTTAGTTGTGTTTCGCCCTTGGGAGTCACCTTCCCGACAAGGATGTCGCCGGGGCGCACTTCAGCACCGACACGGATGATGCCCTCCTCGTCCAAGTTGCGGAGTTTAAATTCGCTCACGTTTGGAATGTCGTGCGTAGTAACTTCTTCGCCGAGCTTCGTGTCGCGTACGACACACTCAAATTCCTCCATGTGGATAGAGGTGAAGCGCGCGTCTTTTACAAGGCGCTCGGAGATAATGATGGCGTCTTCGTAGTTGGCGCCAAACCACGGCATGAACGCGACACGGACGTTTTGTCCGATTGCGAGCTGTCCGTCGGCAGATCCAGCGGATTCCGCGATGACATCGCCGCGCTTGACCTTGTCGCCCACGGAGACAGCCGGGCGCTGATGGAATACGGTAAAGCCGTTGGTGCGGGAGAATGTCACGAGTGGGTACTCGCGTGTCTTGCCGTCTGCGTTCTTTACTCGTACCACGCGAGCGTCCATGTAGGTTACCTCTCCTGCCTCGGCGGCAAGACAAAGGCGTCCGGAATCGCGTGCCGCTATTTCTTCAACACCGGTCGCGACGATCGGCACCTGTGGCTGTACAAGCGGAACCGCCTGCTTCTGCATGTTTGAACCCATGAGTGCGCGGTTTGCGTCGTCGTTTTCAATAAATGGAATGAGTGATGTTGCAACGGAGAACGGCTGGTTGGTGGCTACCTCCATGTATGTCACTTCATCGCGTGAGACGAGAGTCGGCTCACCACCGCGGCGTACCTCCACCATCTTCGGCGTGATCTTCCCTGCCTCGTCGCGCGGCACCGCGGCGTGCGCAATCGCCTCACCCTCTTCTTCAAGCGCGTTGAGGTATACGATTTCTTTTGTTACCACGCCCTTTTCTACCTTTGCGTATGGCGTCTCAATGATGCCAAACTCGTTTGGGCGGGCATACAGCGAAAGGTGCAATACCAAACCAATGTTCTTGCCTTCCGGTGTGTGGATAGGACACACGCGACCGTAATGCGAGGAGTGGACGTCGCGCACCTCAAGGCCAGCGCGCTCGGCGGTGAGTCCGCTCGGGCCAAGTGTAGAGAGCGTACGAAGGTGTTCAATTTCATCCAGTGTGTTGTACTGGTTCATTAGCTGTGAGAGCTGGTTGGTGGTGAAGAATTCTTTCACCGCCGCCTGGAACGGACGCGGGTTGACGAATTGCACCGGCAACACCGTCTCCGGATCCACGATGGCCATACGGTCTTGAATGTTGCGCTTCATGCGCGAGAGACCGATGCGCATCTTCTGTTCCAAAAGCTCGCCGACGAAACGCACGCGGCGGAAACCGAGGTGATCAATGTCGTCCGGCTGTGCCTTCGGATTAATATTGGAATCAGCGATGTATGCGATGATGCGCACAACGTCGGCGGCCGAAAGGGTTCCGGCAGCGAGGTCGGATTCTTTGAGACCGAGACCGAAGCGACGGTTGAAGTGGAAACGGCCAACACGCGAAAGATCATAGCGCTCAGGAGAAAAGATAGATGCCACATGATCGCGCGCCGTTTCCGGCGTCGCAATGTCGCCATCGCGCAACCGACGGTAAATCTCCACAGCCGCCTCTTCCTTAGTGTGTGCGTGGTCAATCTTCAGCGTCGCTTCTAACGCGGAGCGGGCGGCATCACTCTTAAACTGCCCCATGATTTCTGAATCTTTGTTGAGTCCGAGCACGCGCAAAAGAGAGGTTACCGGGAAGCGACGCTTGCGGTCTATCTTCACGTACACTGCGCCGTCAGGATCAGATTCAAGTTCAATCCATACGCCGCGCGCGGGAATAATCTTGGCTGTGAAGTAGCGCACGCCTTTGTACGGAACGGCGTCAAAAAACACGCCATAGCTACGCGCGAGTTGTGGCACAATGATACGCTCTACACCGGAAACGATGAATGTGCCGTGCTCGGTCATCCATGGGAAGTCCGCAAGAAAAATCTCCTGCTCTTTCTTTTCCCCGGTCGTTTTGTTCTTCAATCGCGCAACGACAGAAAGCGGAGCCTCATAGGTGCGGTTGAGGCGCTTTGCCGTCTCTTCGTCACAGCGCAACTTGCCGAACGAAAATTTTACAAATTCCAATTCAAACTTTTTTCCGGCGTGATCAGCAATCGGAGAAAACTCACGAAACACTTTTTCAGCGCCACTTTCAATAAACTCCTTGAACGAAGCGAGTTGCGCTTCAACAAGGTTCGGAAGCTCTACAAGCGGCTTCCGGAAACGACCAAAAAACTTCTGCGGACGTGCCGCTGTTCGTTTTACCATAACGAATGTGTGGGGTCTTCCTCACGCGCGAGGCAGGCCCTGGTATGAGTTGTTATGCACCCTGTAAACAAACCGTTCACGTACCGTATGCATCCACAACTCAATCGGAGTACGAAAACAGGGCGAGTATACAGGGTTGTTTGTGTTGTGTCAACAAAAAATGCTGGCCCCGCGGGATTGTATCCCGCGGGGCCGCAAAACTTGTTGGTGCTACTTGCAAAAATCAAAATCGCGCACTTCGCTGCACACACACATATTTTGTGCAGCGCGGCGCGCAACATCGGGATCCAGATGCTTGTGGCTATCGTGACGGCAACAAGCAGTGGATGTATTCATCGTGGGATCCGAGCCCCTTTCCACGCGGTGGTTTGTACGCTTGGCCTTTGTGGCCTTTTGCCCGCGTGCACTTCCCTTTTTCATTTCAGCACCCTCTCGGCTTTAGAACACAGAACCACTCTGCGTCCTCCTGGGTTGGCATACTACCTTGGCTCCACTAAAGGGTCAATGTTATGAATGTTTCTTTTTCCACTCCTCTATCTTCGCGTGGTTACCCGAGAGAAGCACCTTAGGCACACGATACTTCTTCCCTTTCCATACCAGCACCTCGGGCCGAGTGTACACATCGTGCGCGGATACGCGCGCACCTTCCAGCGACTCCGCCTTGCCGAGTACGCCAGGCACAAAACGCAATGTTGCATCCGCAATAAGCGCCGCCGGCAATTCACCGCCGGTGAGCACGAACGGCCCTACGGACACACCCTTCGCTTTGAGTATCTTTTCCACTCGCGCATCCACTCCTTCATAGTGCCCACAGATACACACAACGTCTTTCTTTTTGGAAAGTTTCTTAGCAGTTGCTTCGTCAAACTGCTTGCCTCCGGGAGAAAAGAAGATCACTTCCGCCTTACGAGTGCCGATGGCTTTCTTGGCGGCCCGAAGTACCGCCTCCGGTTCCAGCACCATACCCGGCCCCCCGCCGTATGGCCGCCTGTCTACGCGCGCATGGGCATCATTCGTAAAATCTTTTGGGTTATAAAAAGAAATCTTCGCCTTTTTTTCCTTGAGCGCGCGGCCAATGATAGAGCTGTGCAAATACGGCTCAATTGAGTCTGGAAACAATGTGATGATGTGGAAGTGAATCATATGCATGTCGTCATATCTACCATATAAGTGACCACCGAGTGTTTTTGGGACTCCGCAACGCGACGCCTGTCTGCCATGCCTGCGCATGCAGGGCAGGCAGAGCGTGAGGATGGAGGAATTTTTCAGCAGAAAAATTCCGTACCCAAAAACATTCGGAGGTCACGAAGATGGTTACTCCGCCTTCAAATCAGCAATAACGTCTTCAACCGTGCGATCAATCTTCGGCACAGAGCGGTCCATGTCGGCACCCTCCGGCTCTTCAATCTTGAGATTGACACGCGCGTCGTTCTTCATACCCACCACGCGCAATACAGTGCGAATCGCTTTTGCGGTCGCGCCGCTTTTACCAATGATCTTGCCCATGTCGTCCTGGTGCACCTTGAGTGTGAGCAATACACCCATCTCGTCTATCGTGCGATTGATCTGCACGTCTTCCGGGTGCTCCACGAGCGCCTTCACTACATATTCCAAAAACTGCTGGTCGCGTTCCATAACTGTCTCGCTACCTTAGTAATGTCTTTTAGTATACCCCGCCCTAGCAGGCACTGCTACCTAGGCGGCAACCTCCTCGCTCGGCGTCTCCGCCTCGGCCGCTACAACGGGCGTTTCTGCCGCAGGAGCCTGCTCGGCCGGAGCAACAGACTCAGCTGTTTCCTCTTTTTTCGGCGGGCTCTTCTTGGGGAGTACGTTTATTTTCTTTCCGGAAATGACATTGGCACTTACAAGCATGTTGTGCACAGTGCCGCTTGCCTGCGCCCCCTTGGAAAGCCAGTACTGGATACGCTCTGCGCTCAAGGTGCGCATCTTTGTCTTGGGGTTGTATGAGCCAAGTGTCTCAAGAAACTTCCCGCTCTTGGGGCCGATGGTGTGCTCACCGACGACCACGCGATACGACGGACTGTTCTTGCGGCCGACCCTCTGTAATCTGATTTTCAGCATGGCAGGCACTGTACCAAACAGAGAGCTTTGGGTCAATGCTTTGTACGAGACGAGAAAAACCACTACTCACCCACCCTCGGGCGCAAAAGCGGAAACAGCTGGGATTCATGCGCTGGCTTGTTTTCCAAAAATGCAAAAAGGCGCTCCGAAACGCCAAACCCAAACGCCGGCGGCATGCCATATTCAAGTGCGCGCACAAAATCACTATCCATGCGCTGGGCTTCATCGTCGCCAAGATTTCGCAAGGCTTCCTGGGCGACGAAACGCTCATACTGATCTTGCGGGTCATTCAGCTCGCTGTATCCCTTCCCCACCTCCGATCCGGCAATGAGTACCTGGAATCGCTCCACACTCTCACCATCTGCAGAGCGTTTGGCCAACGGCTCCATAAACACTGGAACGCCAACCAAAAACGCCGGACCGCCAATGCTCTTGCGAATACTCTTCCAAAGCGCATCCAACGCGCGTGGCTTGTTCGGCGTCCCAGACATACTTACCCCCGCGCGCTCTGCCGCCGCGATGGCTTCACCTTCGGTACAGCGCGTTGGGTTGATGCCAAAATGTTCATCAAAGAGCTCTCTGAAATCCAAGACCGGCCACGACGCGGCCATGTCCACCTCAAACCCGCGTATAGAAAACACCTGCGTGCCATACACGTCCGCCGCAATGCGACGATATAAATCGCGCACGATTTCCATGCCCTCTGTCATGTCGGCATACGCCTGGTAAAACTCCACCTGCGTGTAATCTTGCAGATGCTCAGCGGATTGCCCTTCATTGCGAAACACGCGTCCGATTTCAAAGACTTTTGAAAAACCGGCTACGAGAAGCCGCTTTTGCCAAAGCTCTCCTGCGGCAATACGCAGGTATACATCAATGTCCAACGCGTTGTGGTGTGTAACGAAAGGTCGCGCATCGGCCCCGCCGGGAGAATTTTCCAACACGGGCGTTTCCACCTCCAAAAAACCGCGGTCCATAAGGAAGGAGCGTATCGTCTGCCAAAACTTCGCACGACGCACAAAGAGCGCACGCAGATCCGGATTGGTGAGAATATCAAGCTCGCGTTCGCGCAGGCGTTTTTCGTCATCCTTCAACCCAAACCATTCGTCGGGAATCGGACGAAGTGATTTGGCGAGCATGCGCCACTGCGAAACTTTGAGTGAGCGCTCGCCGCGCTTGGTAAGAAGCGCGGCACCAGACACTTCAATGAAATCTCCAGTGTCCACCGCCTTACCAAAGAGCTCAAAAAGCGCCGCGGGCATATCCGCCTCTTGCAATACGATCTGCACCCGAGCACTGCCGTCAAATATATCGGCAAAGACGATGCCGCCCTGCCCGCGGCGCGACATCACACGCCCGGCGAGCGTATACAGCGCCTGCGATTCAAGCAGTGCAGAAAAATCGGCGACAAATGCGTGAATATCTGATGTGCGCTCGGTGTGCACTGGATACCCTTCCATTCCCGCTTCCCGCAGGAGGGAAAGCTTTTGGATGCGTTCATTTCTGATGTCTTCACCGCTGGACATATCTCAAAAGAATATCATGGAACACTCCATAAAAACATTCCAATCAGACCTCCTCAAGCACCTCAATACCCAACACACCAAGCCCATTTTTCAATACAATGGAAACGGCTTCTGCAAGCGCGAGGCGTGCCACGGAATCTTCCACATCAAGTATCTGCTCTTCGCCATACCAACGGTTGAATGCTCCGCAGAGTGCGAGCACATACTGCGCAATGTGATGTACCGAAAAATCACTGGCACTCTCCGCCACCGCCTCGGGGAACCACGACAGTTCGCGCGCTATCGCCAAGCCGGAAACAGATGTCGGCGTCCACTCGCCAATATCCGGCCGAATCTGCGCTTCCGCCGCCTTGCGCAAGAGAGAACGAATACGCGCATATGTGTAGAGCACATACACGCCCGAGTCGCCATGTACGTCCACGGAACGCTCCACGGAAAAGGCAATCTGCTGATCCTTTGCCGCTTTAAGTATCGCAAACTTCAGTGCCGCTACCGCAAGCGCCTCCGCGCGCTGATCGTCCGGCTCTTTCAACTGCGCCGCTGTCTTTTCTCGTATGGCGTCCAACACGTCATCAATGAGCACCACGTTTCCCTCTCGCGAAGACATCGTCGTAAATCTGCCGTCTTCATCGGAAAGTCCCACATAGCCATACGGCACATGAGTAAATTCCGAACGTGTGCCGATGCCAAGTTGCTCGCACACGGCAAAGAGCTGTTTCATCGCGAGTGTTTGTTCCGGCCCAATGACCCACACTAGATGGTTCGCGCCGTATGTGTGTTTTTTCATCGCGGTCAGTGCCACGTCTTGCGTCAGATACAGCGAGGTGCCGTCTTTTTTTAGAATCACGGTATCGGGCAAATCATACGCGGCCAGATTGGTGATAACGGCTCCGTCATCCAATTTTTGGAACACTCCCTTGCTCAAACCTTGTTCCACCCACTGTTTTCCATCTTGGTAATGTTCGTGCTCGTGCCATACCACATCCCAGTGGTTGCCCAGGCGCGCAAGTGTTTTGTTGATGCCGGCCCACGAATAGCCGAGTATGTGTTCCCACAGTTTCCATGTATCTGTATCACCCGCCTCCCATGAGACAACCATGGCGCGGATTGCGGCATCCGCCTTGGGGTCTTGTTCTGCCGCCTGCGAGCCGTGCACATAACACGCAGTGATGAATCGGTCGGGTGTGAGATTTCGCTCCTCCGGCGTACTCCATTCAGTGCGATGCTGATTCCAATATCCCGCGTCATTGGGAGAAATGGTTTCTTTTTTCATAAGATCCAAGAAACCCCACATTGCTTTTGCGATCGCGATACCGCGGTTGTTGTCTACGCAGTCGCGCACCACTTTCGCGCCCTCAAAAGAAAGTAGATTGGCAATGGACATGCCGGTGAGATTGTTGTGCAGGTGCCCGAGGTGCATCGCCTTGTTTGGGTTGGGCGATGTGTGTTCCACCACCCATACCTCTCCAGCGTGAGTGTTGTGTCTTCCGTATGTGTCGCACTCTTCAAACACGCGGCGCACGCATCCCATAAGCGCTTGTGGGGAGAGTGTGATGTTGAGAAACCCAGGAGACACAGCGGCAACAGAGGCGATTGCGGGGATGCGTGCGCCGCGCAGATGCGTTGCCAATTCTTCAACAAGAGCAACCGGCGAGACACCAAGTGTTTTGGCGTATCGCAACGCTATGTTTGCTGATATATCTCCGTGTTCTCTCTGCGCGGGACGTTCAAACACGACATCCGGCTCGGCTATGCCCTTTTCTCGCAAATACGCCACAAGCGCCTCTTGTATCGGTGAAAGCAACTGCTCGTCCATGCGAGCACTATACAACACGAAGCGGCGCGGCCTAAAGGCCGCGCCGCAAACACGCACTTCAGGAAACAACCTTACGGAAGTACGGTGAAGTAGATCGTGCCGGAAGTGCCGTTCGCATTCGTCACGAAGAGTGGGTATGTCCCAGGAGTGATGAGCTGTGCCGATGCCGCACAGACGTATCCGCTCATGATGTCACAAGGCGACGTCGCGTACGGAATTGTGTAGAGCATTGTCGTGCCGTTCTGTGCACTCACATTCTGCATGCCGCCGTTCCCAAAACGCACGATGTTGCCTGTTGGCGTGAAGCCGGAACCGGAAATCACAATCTGCGTGCCCACACGTGCAGACGACGGATTCACCGAGGCAATCGTCGGCGCACCGTAGGACGCACTGCCAGAGACAGTAACGGTCATCGTCGCGGTGCTACTCTGCGCGCTGTTCGCGTCGCGCACTGTGAAGGTAATCGTGTACGTACCAGGTACGAGGTATGCGTGCGTGAACGAAACAGTCTGTGTTCCGCCATATGCAAGCTGTTGGCTGTTTTGAGCCGCATACACGTACGGGTATGAACCCTCGTCGCCCCATGTAACCGAGGCGGTAATGTAACCCGTGCCACTGCGTGGTGTTACGGTGAAGCTCCACACGCCCTGCGAGGCAACGCCGATCGTCGTCGGACCAGTGAGGTTGCTGATCGTCGGTGCGGCAGAGATTCCGAGCGATGTCACCGTAAACGGTGCCGTGCCAGAAGTAGAGCCATACGCGTTGGTGACGGAAACCGGATACGTACCAAGCACCACCGGCTGAGAACCATATCCAGTGAGTTGTGCCGGCACGGTAAACGATACCGAGCGGCCATCTGCAGAACCAAGGTTGGTGATGATGCCATTGCCGAAGTGCACGGTGTTGTTTGATGTGGAGAATCCAGAACCAAACACGGTTACCGTGGAACCTACCGCGCCTGCTGTCGGACTAATGTAGTTGAGTGTCGCGAGAAGCGGCTGTGCACACGAGGTGTACGCGTACCCATTGCCACAGGTGAGGTATGGGTAGGTGTTGTACGTAGGCGTCGTGTAGTACGTCGGTGCAACGTAATTGTAGTTATACGCAGTTCCGTATGCGCCACTGCAACTTACGCGTTGTACCGCGTTGCGAGTGAGTTCACCCACGACCCCGGAGACAGGAACGCCCTGCGCGCGCTGAAAGCGCTTCACCGCCGCGCTCGTTGCCTTGCCGAAGTACCCAACAATGTCGTTGGTATTGAGGTATCCGGCAGTCACAAGGAAACGCTGAAGTGTAGACACTTGTCCGCCCGTGTACGAATCAGACGACCCAAGCGAGAGCGTCTGAGTGATAGTCACGCACCCAGTGCCATACATTGGCTGGTATTGATAAAACGACTGAGCGGAGGCGATTTGGGCGCCAAAAAGCGCCGAAAACGCGAGTACTGAAGAGATAATCTTGTTCATACTGGTAATTGGCTTATGGCCTTACTAAATAATAGTGCACCAAAAGAACGGCTGATATGTCATCGCTATACCACGAATGAAGAAAAAATGCAAGCTCTTATGGAATGAAGAAAAATGCCGCGATCACAGCTCCCACCCAGCTTATTCCCGACACTGCGCCGCTTATAAAGAGCGGCATTCTCTCACTTTTAGTAAGGGAGGAGAACGGGCGCACAGTAGCAACGTTCATGAATCGGCCGATGACGCGGCCATTCACGACCAGTGCGAGCACAAATGCCATTTTGATGTAAAAAGCTGGTGTATGAAGAAGATACGTCCGCATCGGATAAAACAACACGAGGCCGGTGATGATCATGCCAGCGAGCCCCACCAGGACAATGCGGTGGAGGCGCGCAAGCATGACGGCATCTAGTGTTTCTCTCTTGCCGCGCATCCAACCGAACGCCTGTTTATCGGCGAGCAAAACCGTCACCCCAATACACGCGAGAATGAGCAGGTGAATTGTGAGAATGATGTCTTTCATGCGAGCAATATGTAGCGGCTAGAAATTCATATCGCGCACTACCTCGGCGTCAATCTCAAGAAGATTAGTTTTTCGCACCGCCCCAAAAAAACGAACCCTATCCCCCACTACAAATCGCGAAAGTGTCGTTGGCGACTTTGCTTTGCTTAAAAGCGACGCGCCGCTGTGTACATACACTGTGTACGTGGTGGAACCAACGCGCACCAAAAGCGTTGTCGGGAGCGTTGTTGCCGCCACGCTCTCCAGCGCACCCTCAAAATTTCGCGACTTAAATACGGCTGGATCTTGATATACCTCAAGCGCGCTCGCACTAAGTATGTTTGACGTGTAGTCGTATGAACCAGTGGCTGAAAGTACCTTGTCCCCCACTGTGAGATCGGCGAATTGAATGGCACGCGCGCCCTTCTTGATTTCCAACGAGGCTGGCACTGAAACGGTCGTGGTGCCGAAGGGTTTATTCTTGAGCACAAAGGTGAGTGCGGTGCCATCTGTGCGCGAGATGGTACCAGAGAGTGTCTTTTCATCTCGCAGAAGCGTCGTGTCGCGTACACTTCGCACCGCAATGATGAGCCCTTCGGCACCGGAGGAAAGTGTGCCCTCCACGTCAATTCTGTCCCCTTCTTTGATGTCAGCGACACCCGCTTGTTCTCCATGCATCTTTGTCACTGTGGTGCTACCGCTAAGGAGAAGTGTCGTGCGAACAAATGCCTGCCCCCATGTGGCGCGTGCGAAGAGGTTGTTGCCCGACTTTTGAGTAACGACGAGATTCTTCGCCGAAAACGTACCGTTTGGATTGATGTGGAGTTCCGAGACAATGTCGGCCGCGACCACTGCAGGCGCAAGCAGAAGTGCAAGGGCAAGTATCCCGCGGGTAAACATCTGTATCTGCATACGGCCCTACTGTATCATGCGTGTTCGTGCTTGATAATGGAGACAACGCGGCCGTCGTCCAGACGTATGGTCCGATCAGTGAGACGTGCGTACTCCTCCTCGTGTGTCACCATGATGATGGTCTGGCCCTCCCTGTGCAGTGTTTGAAATACCTCCATAACTCTTTGTGATGATTCTCTATCCAAATTTGCCGTCGGCTCATCAGCAAAGAGCACCTTCGGTGCATGAGCGACCGCGCGCGCGATTGACACGCGCTGTTGCTCACCGCCGGAGAGTTGCGACGGAATGTTGTGTAGGCGATGCGAAAGCTGAACGCGCTCCAGTGACGCAGCGGCTTTTGCATATGCGTCTGAGCGCGTAAGCCCCTGCATAAGAAGTGGCAACGCCACGTTCTCTATGGCAGTGAGTTCCGGCAGAAGCGCGTAGTCTTGAAATACATATCCGAACAACGTGAGACGTGTGGCAATTTCTTCGTCTTGCGTCATCGCGGTGGTACTGCGACCGTCCACCAACACATCACCGCTTGTAGGCTCGTCCAAAAGACTCATTTGGTACATGAGGGTGCTTTTCCCCGCGCCAGAGCGCCCCACGATGGAAACAAACTCCCCATTCTCCACGCACAGATCAATGCCCTTCAGCACGGAAGTCTCTGCGTCGCCGTTCCAAAATGTTTTTGTGAGCTGTGTTACTTCAATCATAGTCCGTTGTGTTAGTTTCTGCCGAGAATAGAGTCCAGCGTATTCTTGCGCACGATCATCCACGCAGGAATGAATCCGGCAATGAGCGTGGAAACAATGAGCAAGCCGACACGGAACATGGTTTCCCCAAGGGGGGCTACAAGAATGCCGTCACTAAACGGAAAGTCTATCGGATTGGACGCAAAATACGGAACAAGAAATCCATACACCAATACAAGCCCGATTGCCGAACCACACAACGCATACCAAATAGACTGAATGATGTACGAGACCTCAATCGCCCGTGCGTTGATACCTATACCCTTAAGAATGCCTATAAATTTGCGGCGCGTGATAGCGTTGATAAACACAACAATAAATATAGTTACCGAAGCAACCACAAGGCCGATAGAACTAAACGCTGCACCGAGCAAATTGAAGGTGTTGATCATATCTTTGAGAAATTTCGGCTGTCCATCTTCGTAGGTCTGCACGCGTGCGTGCGTATCCGCGCCGCGCAAAACAAGCGCGTCACGCACACTGGCCGGATCAACTCCCGGACGCACTTTAATAGCGATCTCGTCCACGTTTCCGTCACTGCGCCCGATCATGCCGCGCAGTTGCGTACCTACCATGTAGGCCGACATAGACACCTCATCCACTTTTGTCTTGATGATGCCTTTGACGACTACCTCGCGTGTCGCGCCTCCCACCTTCATTCGTATTTTGGAACCAACAGATACGTTTTCCAATGTAGAGAACGAGGGTGATTCTATGGGCATGTACTGTTTGAGCAGATAGTGTCCGAGAAGTACCTTGTCGTAATCACTAGGAGACAAAAACTCTCCCTCTACCAGATCATCCTTGATGTGTGTCACCATGTCCTCTGCGGCTGGATCTATGCCAACAATTTGTGCCGAAGCCGTGTTCGCTTTTTCGGTATCTTTACGTGTTTGGTAGTTTGCCTCCAAAAGTCCCCCTTCGCGGTATCGCGGCGTAAACGACTCCACCTGCGGGAGTGTGCCGAGAAGTGTAATGAGATTGGTGCTGTCCTCTATATACTCCTTGTCGGTAAGTGAAGAGATAATAACGTCGCTCGTGTATTTGTCGCGTACCGCTTGCACAGCGCCCTGGATGAGACCCACGAGTACGCCGGAGACAACAACGAGGTTGAGAAACGTAAGCACCATCACCAAGATGATGAGTGAAGTGGTCCAAATACTCGCACGGCGAATCTGCCGCAGAGCGAGAAACCATCCAATGCGTACGTCTAAAGAAAACGCCATGCTTATAAAGCGGGCGCAAGCACGACAGTGTCTCCGTCGCGCAATCCCGAGAGTATCTCAATTTCTCCAATGGCCGATACCGCGCCGGTTGTTACCTCTCTGTCTTCTACACTCGTGCCAATGCGCACGGGAACATATGATTTTCCATCACGCATTGAGACAACCCTCTGTGGCACGCTTATGATCCCTTCGCGCCGCGCTGTCGTGATGGCAACATTGGCCGTCATGCCGGATTTAATACGCGCGTCTTGGGTGGAGAATTCAAGCACGGCACGGTACATAGGCACGCCATTGCGGATGGTCTCTGCCGGATCAACAGACGCGACCGCCGCTGAAAATGTGACCCCAGAGCCATACGCATCAAGCGTTACCAATGCTTCATTACCCTGACGCACCAATGCCACCGAGATTTCCGGTACATAACTCTCCACGCGGAGACGGTCAACGCTCATAAGAGAAATCTCTGCGGTGTTTGGTGACACTATCTCCCCTTGCTTTGCATCCATGCGCGTTACTGTGCCAGAAAACGGTGCAACAATGAGAGTCTTGGATAGTTGTGCGCGCGCGTTTTCTATATCCGCCCGTGCCGCCGCTACGAGCGCCACCTGTGCCGCGATATCGTCTCCTGTTGGTCCCGCTTCTTTGAGCGTGAGGGTGCGCTGTGCTTGTTCCAACGCCGCCGCGGCGCTCCGCTGTGCCGTCACCGCTCCGGTCAGTGCGGCGGTAACAGTGTTGATATTTGCGCGCGCCGTCGCCACGCCGGAAGCATACGACGCAATAGTAGAGACGGTCGCCGATTGTGAGGGTTGTGCCTGGTTGAGCGCACCCGCGCTGTCCGCAAGAAGTACCGTGGTCAAGGTAAGGTCATGCTGTGCCTCTTGCGCCGCAGAAAGCACATCCCCCGTGGCGACAAGTGTCGCATTGCGAGCGCTCCAGCGCATCAGCACATCCTCCATCATTGTCCGTTCCGTGGGAATATTGATCGCAAGTTGGGAGGCAGACGTATAAAACGTAAGTGACGGAGTAATACCGCGTGGATTTTGTATAAACTGGTCAACGGTTACATGCACAGCGTTGTCCGAGGCGGTATATGAGTCGCGTATAGCATTGACGACACTCTGATTTGCCTGCGAAAGGGCGGCAGTAGCACTTTCCACCGCGGCGCGCGCCAGGGCGATTTCTTCCGGTCGTGTGCCTGCTTTTAGGGAATCAAGTTTTGCTTGTTGCGATGCAAGTGTCGCTTCTCGCTGTGCGACCGCGGCACGCAAATCCCCGTTATCTATTTCTGCAAGCACCGCCCCGGCGCGCACCACATCACCCACACGCGCGTAGGAGCGGGCCACGCGCCCGCTTGCCGTAAATCCAAGCTCCACATCTTGTGCGGCGATGACCGTGCCCGAAACAGACACTTGCTGGAGAAACTCTTTGGGATGTACGACGAGTGTGCTGTCATCCTGTGTGTTCGTCCGCAGTACAGAAAAGCTCGCCGCGCCAACACACACAAGCACCATGGCCACGACAACCACCCGATGTGCCCTTCCAAACGCGACCAAACGCTTCACCATATCTGAAAATACATTCATAAAAACCAGTGTATCACGACCACGCACCAATGTATCTCGCTGGTACGTATACCATACACGGCCCTAGCAGAATATGGCCGTTTAGACGCGTAATTAACACAAGAAATTCATATGTCAGTAAGTATTAAACGTGTCGTGAGCGTAGGCAGTATGCTCGCCCTGCTCGCGGTGGCGACACCGGTACTAGCCGATACCAACGAACGCGCAGATGCGGGAAATGGCCGCGGAATGTTTGGCATTCGTGCCATACTCGCTCCTCACAACCCCGAGGTGGTAGGAAAGATAACGGCCATCAATGGCACCACCCTTACCGTGGACGGCAACGCTCCGCGACAACGTGGAAACAAAGACAAAGACGCTGAACGTGGCAGTCGCACCACCTATACCATCAACGCAAGCTCCGCACAGGTGTTTCGTGGAGCGGCAACGACGACGCTCACCAGCCTTGTTGTCGGAGACACGGTGTCGGTGCAGGGCACGGTGGACGGAACAACAGTAACGGCAACATCAATACGCACGGGCATCATAGGTATGGGCAACATGCTGCGCAAAGTAGAACAGAAACTGAAAGACCGACCTCTTCCGCCGGCCCAAGCTGTCATGCAAGGGAACGGCCAGCCTGTTGTTGCCGGTACAGTAACTGCACAGAGCGGTTCCACACTGACCCTCACCAACAAAGGTAATGTGAGCTACGCGATAGACGCGGCGAGTGCAACCGTCATAAAACGTGGCGCAACGACGACACTCGCGAGTGTTATTGTGGGTGATTCTGTAGTGGTACAGGGCACAATCAACGGAACAGCGGTTACCGCTTCTACCGTTGTAGATCACGGGGTGGCCGCAACAAGTACCGAGAAACGCGAGGATGCACGTCCGCTTGGCGGAATCTTCAAACAGTTAGGGGGTATGTTCTCCCGCATGTTTGGATTCTTCTAAATAGTCCGGAAAACATGCGCCATGCGGCCCGCTCCTGTAGGAGCGGGCCGCATCTCATTTCCCTACTGATACTGAATGAATATCGGCTGTGGACTCAACTGCAGAAGTTCTGCAGGTGTGAGCAGGCGCGGACTCGGAGCGCGTAAATCGTTTTTATAAAATATCTTGAATCCGGCAAACTGTATCGGCTCGTTCTGAACCACCAAGCGATACGTGTTGAGCTTCTTTGCCGGGAAACCCCATCCATCCATGTCAATCACGATCTGCACTTCCGGAAGCGGTCGTATAGTACGATACCCCGTCACCATCTCCTCGGTAAAACGGTGCACCACAAGAATTTTCGGCGGCAAATTATTGTCTCGCACGAGTTGCGCAAGATATTCCGCCGCATAATTTACATCGGCCGCATCCATCGTACCTATTTCCCTACCCGGCCGGATGCCATGCTTCATGGAAAATTCCGGATCAATCGCAAGGTGTACTTGCGGTAGGGCGAGATACTTTTTCAGTGCAGGCAATTCTTTTTGCAAAGTACTAAAGCCAACCTGCACATCAAGAAACACAATACCGTCTATCCTCTGTGCCATCTCAATCGCTCTATCTATCTGACTATCCGGCATGCGCAGACGGTACATGCCGTCTTCGCCCGCGCTCGCCTGCGCCGTCACAGCGATGTAGTCAATCGCCGGCACAACGGGCGTCTCCGGATCGGCCGAATTCCATTCGGCGGCGGCGGCGCGAAGCCTCTGCAACACTTCTTCTTGTTCGTATTCTCCCAACACTCCCATTTGTTTTGAGTAAAAGTTTCCGTAGTACGCGACGATTCGCTTAAACGGCAAAAGCGCGCCGGCATTCGGGTACGCCGCCTTCACTGGCCAGCGCGACGGCGTGGTGGATGCGGTAGTCGTCCCTACGTTTGCAATTGCGAGCATCTTGGCGTCATATGCAACTCTATCCAACACGGCCCGTGCGGCCGGTACCGGAGCGCCTATTCCGCTTGCCTCAAGTGAGCCGGGATACAAATCGGTGACGAGGTATACCAGCGCACCACACATCACTCCCACGCCCGCAAGATAGGCGGTTATTCGCAGTGCAGAATGCGCGCGGCGCTTCGTGCTCCTCATACGATGAGAAGTGTAACACGCTAGTAGAAAAGCGCGTGGCCGAGATGTTACTCTCGGCCACTGTTTTGTTTATGCGACACGTGCCAATGCACGATGTATATTCGTAATAGAATCAATGATGTGCTGCATCTCCTCATAGGAAAGATTCTTGGTCGCAGACAGCATTTCCACACGATCCGCCAGAACCCTGAGAACACCCTCAATTTCTGTTGAAAGCTCATTGCGGAGTTCTGTGTTCGGAAACGACTGCAGATATGCAATCGCAAGAAGAACATACCCCTCGTACATCATGAGTGAACACAGTCCGACGTCTTGTACGTACAATGACTCGTCCCTGAGCGCCTGCCGTATGATCCACCACGCGTCGTGCGCCCACACCTTTCCGTTTGGACTCCGCACGCTTTGCCGGAGCCGCCCAACCGCCACCGCGGCATACTGCTCGCGCGGCAAAGGCGGTATCAGGTCCTTTCTCATTGCGCCCTCCTTTCGTTTTCCGTTGTTCACTCTATACCTGCATAGGTAATCTGCAACCTCCATGAAATTGGCGCCGTCTGCGTATGCAGACGGCGCCCTATGTACTCGGAAAGATTCAGGTCACGCGACAGCGAGAATGTACGCGGGTGGATTCGGGTTGAGGTGTTTGATCACCACATGATCCCCATCCCCGAAATGTCTGATTACCTCCTCAAAGGTGAATCCGACGAAGATATCACCGCGATACACGCCCACATAACACCACGGATGCCGCTTGAGCAGATCCGCACATCGCTCGTCCAGGAGTGCCCTGTCCGCACTGAATTGCGCGAGCGAACGCGCAATCTCACTCGTAGCCCTTTCTCTTGTCATGTCACCCTCCAAAAACTGTGTGCAAGAGTACCACAGCACCAAAAGATGTACAGTACTCACCCCTACACTCTTAGTTGAGCATCCAAATGGAATAGTTGAGGTATGCCGCAAAACTCACCCACGCGATATATGGAACAAGGAGCCAAGCCGCTACGCGAGAAACATACGCAAACGCTACTATCGTGGCGGCGATCGCGAGCCAAAGGGCAGTAATTTCAAAAAATGCCGCTCTGGGGTCTTGTGTGCCGAAGAACAAGAATGACCAACATACGTTCAATGCGAGCTGTATGCCAAACATACCAAGTGCAAATTGCACCTCTGTACGAGAAGTATTCTCACGCCAGATCAAAAACAGTGCCCAGCCCATCAGAAAAAAGATAGTCGTCCACACGGGAGCAAACACCCAGTTGGGCGGCGCAAGCTCCGGTTTCACAAGCGAAGCGTACCAACCAGCTATCGCTGGCATGGTAAACAGCGAACCCACAGCTCCCGCAATCTGAGGTATTACGAGCGACACCCCACACTTCACAGTGTCACGGATGTTCATACTCATACAGTGTACCTTATGGCAATGGGAAGAAAAAACGAGGCGGGAACAACTCCCGCCCTGTAATAATTATTCTTCATATTTGCACATACCGCTCGCCTGGCCTAGTATGCGCACCGGACAAACATTCCCCATAGAAAGGTTGAGACCATGCAGAACAATCCTGCAAAAGCCCCCATTCCTGGCAATGCGTTCAGTGGCGTGCTCCAAGAGCTTCATGCCCACGCGTTTTCGGGTGTGCCTGGGGAATCGGATTCGTTTACGTTGCCAGTTTTGGTGCGCGAATACATCGCGTACGCGCTCGCCATCTACTATCAGTGCGACCACTGTCAGGAACATCACCAGGCGGCCATTGAGCGCGAGTTGCGCCGAGCACATGAACCAGAATGGCAGTGGAAATCTATGATCTTGGAAGTTGTGCTCTTCACACGTGCCATAAAGCGGGATATCTCTCCGGCGGAGTGGGCGCATTGGGGATACCAATGGGCGCGATTCGTACGTTCGCTCGGCAAGACGCGCGCGTGCCTCGCAAGTCATATCGCGTTCGCAATCGGCATCGCTCGCGCCGACGAAGATCTGATGCGGTTTGGGTGGAGCTCCATCACTGCCACATACGCCGACCAGAACAAACTTGAAGGCGCAATTCGTGACATTGTTCGTGTGGTCGTCTTTATGAAGGCGGCGACATCGGAGTTCCGTACCATCCCTATCATCAGACTTCTTTTGGCCGAACGGGGCATTGAAGCCTGAGACATACACACCCACCAAGGCATGCCTTGGCGGGTGTACCCTTTTTCAATACCAACCCACTCACGCCACACCGCCAAACAAAGGCAGAACAAAAATCACCGTGGCAAAAACCGTAATCACAATACACGCAAACATCACTATCGTCCGAAAGAAATGTTTGATGGATTCAGCGCGTCTCCCCTCCATGTACAAACTAAGTGGCTCATAGAAAAACAAAAATCCCATCACCGCGACAGAGAGCACCAACAGCGAGAGCATGGTAAAGGCCGCAAAGGCCGGACTACCCTGCGACTCAAAATGTGGCACGTAACTAAAAAACAACGCAATGAGCGCAATATACGCACTCGCCGCCCCAGCACTTATGTATGGATTCATATATTAGAACAGTACCACACGAAGTACTTATTGAGAGAAGAGGGCGCTGATTAAAAAAGAGAACTGCTAAGCTGTCTTAAAAGCAGATCGCTATTAAGGGAAAACGCATATTTACCACTAGTCTCTAGCACTGATTTGCAGAGCTTGTGATTTTTGAGAGATCGTTGCCCAAAAAGCTGACTTATGTCATTATCCTTTTCAGTACTGATCTTCAAGGTCAATCCAGCCAAGGGAGGCTCATGTGAACAAGTCAGCACTGCGCGTTGTTGAAAATGGCGAGGAGAGCGGACTTGGTCAGCCACTCCCAGTTAAGCTCAGTCGAATCATGCGCTTCGAGGGCCAACCTCGACGCTACTTCGATCAGAAAGGTCTTGAAGACCTCGCCGATGACATCTCAACCAACGGCCAGAAGACTCCGGTGAGAGTGTGCAAGCACTCAACACAGGGTGGGGTATTCGTGCTCATCGGCGGCGAACGTCGATGGAGAGCGTTCGGCCTCATCAAAGACCGCAGCGACACCGATCCCATCGTCAAGTGCTTCATCGACATCGTCCACGACGAGCGGCACCACTTCCGAGAGGCGCTTCTCGATAACCTTCACCGCGAAGATCTCGTTCCGCTGGATGAAGCGGCGGCGTACAAACGTCTTTACGATGAAAGCACGGCTCAAAGCCATCATGCAAAAATCGTGGAGATCGCCGCGACGGTCAAAAAGTCGGTCACGCATGTTGAGAACTATGTTTACATGCATTCGTTGCCGGATCAGGTCAAGAAGTTCATGGACCCATTGCGGACCAAGGACGAACGGTTGACCACCACGGCGGCGATTGACATTGCACGGAGCACGACCGATACGAACTTGCAGCTCATGATCGCCAAGGAAGCCATTGAACGCAACCTCGGCATCGTCGAAACGCGGGCGCTCATCTCGGTGCGAACTGGCAAGAGTGGTTACGGTGTCGGCGGTAGGATGCGAAAACCCTCCGACGACTACAAAGCGTTCAAGAACTTCGTTGGCGGAACGCTCAATCGTGCTCGTCGCATCCACCAAGGGCTCAACCTCAATGAGCTTTACAGGACGCGAGACGACGAGATCGCCGATCGCGAGCAGGATGCTAAGCTCTTGCAGCAACTCATCGGCTATCTCAACGAGATGCACAAGTCTATCAAGGGCGAGTGAACTACTGTGGCTTCGGCCAAGGCTCCTTCGGGGGCCTTTTTCTTTGCGTAGACAAAGAAGCCGACCTGTGATTTATTTTGCTTTAGAAGTAGGAATCTGAAGCTCTTCAAACAGGGAGATATGGCATGAAAGTCCTATCAGCGGGACTCGACGACACCACGATCGTTTTCTTGCGGGACAATGGCATTGCCGTCGAGAAACAGGATGTCGAGGACGCCGAGGACTTACAGATCTGGCTCCAAGACGGCCTATACGACGCGGGCGTGCTTGATCTGGAGAAAAGCGGTCTTGGCATTTACGCCGCTCGCGGTCTGCGAGTGAAGAAGATCGCGACTTCAATCATCGGCATCTCGCGCGGATCGGAGGATCGGGTATGGGGCGATCAACGAGCGGTGTTCCTGGAAAATGGCGGCGACGATTTGATTCGCGGACCAGTCAATCCCCGCGAGTTGGTTGCGTCGCTCCGTGCCGTCACGAGGCGGTTCAAAGGATCGCTGCTCGACATCGTCGAGTACCAAAACGGCGAAGCGAAGCTCAAGATCAATCTGACGACCAAGTCGGTGCTGATCAACGGCTTCCCGGTACACCTCACCGGCAAGGAATTGACAATGATGCTTTTGTTCGCAACGAGTCCCGGTCGCGTGTTGTCGAAGGAGATGATCCTGACGCAGATGTACGTGGGCGGTGTGGAGGACGAGCCGGAAATGAAGATTATCGACGTGTTCGTCTGCAAGCTCCGGCGCAAGCTGATGGATGTCCACCCTGACTCGGAAAAATTCATCGAGACAGTGTGGGGCCGAGGCTATCGCCTGCCCGAGCAATCGGAGATGACATCGCCAACTGAAAAAGCAGCCTGACGGCTGTCAAAGTAAAAAGCAAAAAGAGTCGACCGAAAGGCCGACTCTATTTTTTGCTCTGAATACTGCTCTCAGTAGGTGTGCAATAACAGAATAGAATCTTGTGATTTACCCAAAGTTCGAGTCCATGACTCGTTCTCAAGATACGTTGCAAAATATGACGATCTTAGGAGACTCGGTCGGTCTCACTACTCGACTGACCTCATCGGATTCGGATAATTCTCTATTAATCCCCACAAGGCTTTTCTGACGCTATTTCTATTCTACCATTTTGACGTTCCTCGGAATGATTTAATGTAAACGTTTTTGGCCAATTTCTTCACGCATTAATTGTTCAATCTCAATAACTATTTTAGGTAACACGTCATCATTTTTCCCCTGTTCCCAGAAAAGGACGGTTTCTTCGTAATAATCTCTTAACTTCGATTCGAGTTTTCTACCGGCAATTAATCTAGCCTCGGAAAGAGATTTAGCTAATATGGTATGAATTGTCTTTTTGAAATGGGGGTTTGTAATAATATTATTTTCACTATCCTGAAATACTGTATTCAATTTAACTAGAAGAGATGAATAAATATCGATCTTTTTATTTAGAATTAGTGTTCTCTTGTTTCTATTCCTTTCTAAAAAATGATTCAGAATTGCTCCGGCAAGAACACCCAAAAGTGTCCCGGCTATTCCTATTATTGTAGCTTGATTTTCTGGTGTCATATTTATGCTCCTCGGAGTCCGCCTGTCCGGCCAGGGAATCTATCTCAAACTGATTGGCTTAAATAATTTACAAGTTGCTTCTTTATAAACTTCCGACCCGCACCGCTTTTTAGAAACCGTTCTCTGCCTTCCGCATCTGCTTTGCTTAAATATCCCTCACAATACATCAACTTCCAATTTTCTTTTCGACTGGTTGTCTGACCACCCCGTTTTGCTTGGTGTGTTTTAAGCCGTTGTTTCAGATCGGAAGAATATCCAATATACCAACTTTTATCATCCTGGTTTTCGAGAATGTATGTCCAATACATATACATGGCCACGTAAAGTTCGCGGACTCACCACGTGGCTCGCGTAAAGACTACTACTTTGGATATGTACGCACAATATCGACTTGCACGACTGGCGAAGCCGCGTGGACGAGGCCTTGCGAGTCTTTACGCGGCTGCGGGCATTGGACGAAGTTAGAACCGTCCTTTTGGAGGGAAAGTCCGAGTTTCGCTACAAAATCGCTATTCCCGAGCTGCTTGCTGCCGCCTAATCCGCTGCTGTAGCTTCGCCGCATTACCGTGGCTCAAGAGGCCAAGATACGACTGGACGCTCTGTTCCTTCCACTCCATCTGCTCGAGACGGCGATGCATACGACGCTTGGTGGTCGTACGGACAACGCGATGGTCAGGGAAATGCACCCACCCGAGAAAGTCCACGCCTGACGCCAGCGTTTTGATGAACACTTTGTCGGGGTGGAGCGTAAGCCGCAGCTCGTCCCAAAGAAACGCCTCGATGCGCGGGAGTTGCTGCTCAAGTTCTGCCCTGTCTCGAGATAGGAGTACGAAATCGTCCGCGTATCGCACATAGGCCTTCGATTTGAGCGTGTGCTTCACGAACTGGTCAAACTCGTTCATATAGATATTCACGAGGAGCTGCGAGGTCAGGTTCCCGAGGGGCAAGCCGAAGCCCGTTCCCGTACTCTCGAAGCTGCGTACGATTTGCCCGAGAAGCCAAAGTACTTCGCTGTCTGGTATGCGCGTCTCGAGTATCCGCAGAAGACGCTCTTGGTCTATGGATGCAAAGAACTTACGCACGTCGCATTTCAGCACCCACACAGTGCGCGTGTGATTATGAGATGCGCTATACGCGAGCTGCTGAAAGTGCTCAATCGCTTTATGCGTGCCCTTACTCTTTCTGCACGAGTACGAACTTCCCACGAAACCCTTGTCGAAGAACGGATATAGCAGACGGTAAATCGCGTGATGAAGGAGACGGTCGCGCACACTCGCTTTATGTATGTTGCGCGGTTTAGGGTCGGAGATGCTAAACGCCTCGTAGTCAGAATGGGTGTAGGTCTTTTCGCGTAAATCCCTGTGGAGTGAGAGGACGTTATCCATCAAGCGAAGCTCGAACTCTTGCACATCTTTCCGCTTTCTCTTGCCGCGCACAAACTCACACCACGCTTCGAGGAGATTATCCAGCGAGATGATACTCTCGTAGGAATGAGCGAGTTTGATAGCCATAAATCTACCCCCCCCCCGAAGCTCTTGCCTCTTTTACAGAGCGTGAAAGCGGCGTACCTCCAGTGGTACGCGTTCTATCAAATACTGCCCAAACTCCATAGGCACTCACTCGGTCAGCGTATAGATACATTGTTCATTGAGATTATGGAAATGATAGCATCGGCGAGTTTTCTCTCGCGAGAGGAAAAACGCCCCTACGTCCGCGCAGCGATACGAAAGACAGATACACTCAAAGTGCTCCTGATGGTGTTGTGGGAGACGAAATCTATTGATACGAACAAGTACGGCCTGCTTTCCTTGAAGGTGGAGGAAATCGGCAAGATGCTCGGCGGTTGGAGCGGGCAGCTCACCAAAACTCAACCCCGCAGTTAGCGGGGTGAGAAGTGAAGAGAGTTGCACGCACCGCGGCGGGGTTGTTGCCGTTGAAGTCGTTGTCGAGCCAGTTGTTGCTCCAGTTCCACCTGCCGTCGTTCCAGTAGAGGTAGCGGACGTACAGGTTGCCATCGCGGTTGCGGTTCGTATGGGATGCCGTCCGTACCACCACCTCTTGAATACTCTTGAGGTTGTATCGTATTCGCGAGCTACACTCGCATAGCATCCCACACCAAGTATCTTCATACTTTTGAGTGCCTCGTGCGCCACTCCGCTCCAAACCGTAATCGGGAACGCTCTCGACGTACGCGCACTGGCATCGGTAGCGGGAAACCGTAATCGCCCGCGTATTCACCTACCGCCTTTCTTGAGTATAGCAAAGCAAAGACCCGCGCCGTTTCCAGCGCGGGTCAAAGTGCAAAGAACCAAGAGCCCAAGGGTTCAGAGGTTCAGAGCACCAAGTTCAACTTGCACGCACCGCGGCGGGGTCGTTGCCGTCGAAGCCGCTGCCGAGCCAGTCGCCGCTCCAGTCCCACCTGCCGTCGCCCCAGCAGAGGCAGCGGACGTACAGGCCGCCACCGCGGCCGCGGTACACCGTCCCCCAGAAGAAGACGTATTTGCCCTTCCACTCCTCGGGGATGAGGTGCGGGTTGGCGAGCAGGTAGTCGAGGACGTTGGCGTTGAGCACGGGCGTGCTCTTGTCCGAGAGCTCCTTGCGGAGCTTGTTGCCCTCGATGTACTTGCTGCCCGCCTGACCTTTCGAGAGGTAGAGGGCGTCCTTCTGGGTTGCTTTGTCCCACTTGAACGCGCCGCCCTTCTGATGCTCCTCGACAGACCAGCCATCGGGAACGAAGGGTTGCGCGTCGCAGTCAATGACGTGTTCGACGACATTGATGGCGGCGTGGCCGAGCAGGACTTGCTTGAACTGACCGAGCTTGTCGCCTTCGCAGGCCGCGTCAATCAGTTGCTCCGTCCAGCCGTTGCGTGCGAACGCCACCTTGAGTTTGGCGGCAAGACCAACATCGAGCGTAAGGTCGCTCATAGTTTTTCTCCTTTGCGAATGAGCCCTTTCGGACAAGTACGCATTGGTGCCAGCGGGCTCCCTCGGGTCGAGGGTTTGCCGTAGCAGACGGAGGCCGAATATCGGCCGCTCTCTGCTGCGGCAAACCTGCAAGTTGAAAGTCAAAGAACTTGGGACGAGTATACTACACAATATACCTACTTGTCAAGTGTCGCCCCTTCTCTTATTTTATCCTCGTAATCGAACCGCGCCAGCAGGTCGAAGAACTCCGCAAGCTCTCCAATGTCCTCCCCCGATAACGGCTCGGGCTCGGTCATAGCGAGCGCACTTCCTCGAGCAACCGTGCTTGCTCCGCTTGGATACCTGCGTTGAAAATGATGCGGTACTCGAAGTTCGCGTTTGTCTTTTGGAACTCCTCGAAGCCGACCTGCTTGGCAAAGACCTCGTTCGTGAGCTCCTCCACCTTGCCCGTGTAGTTCTTGGCGTTTGCCTCGTAGTCCATACGCTCGGCATTGCTCTTTACCTCGATGATGAGATAGCGACCCTTCGTCGTCTCTACCAAGAAGTCAGGAAAATACCGTGCGTAGCACTGACGTTCTGGGTTCCAATACTCGAAATAAAAATCGTTGTGTATCGCGTCTATCACGCCACCCGTGAAATACACGTCCACCACGGCTTCGTCCTCCTTGAGATAATCACGGAGATAGCGGAACAAGTCCTTTTCGTCGCTACTGTCGAAGTTGTACGGGTTGATATGGAAACCGATGCGGCTCTTGTGGCCGTCCTGCTCCTCTTGCTCCTTGTAGACGACGAGGATATTACGGTCGTGCTGGACGGTTATCTTGAACGGGTAGAGCTTTGTGAGCTCAAGTTCTTCCTCAATCGTCTCCTCGCGCCATTCGTAGCGGTACGCCTTTTCGAGAACTTCCTGCACGAGGAATGGAATGAGTGCTGGACTTTCATTGGCTTGCTGTACGAGCTCGGTGCGTGTCTTGCCGCTCCGCTCGATGATGTCCGCAATGGAGGAGCACGATAGGTGCGTATAGCGATTTATGACCTCCGCTATCTCGTAGAATGTCAGATTTTGTGTATCCTCCACTCGCCGATTTGCACGCGCCTCGGTGTACCCCGCACGACCATCATCGTTCACGAGGATACCTCCCTCGCCAACGAATGAAAGATATTCTGATGCCTTGAACTTGCTAAAGTCGAGCTTGATGCCACTCGTATCCACTGCTTCCGCGGTCGCCATCTCTTTGAGTACTTTCTTTACTTTTACCTTCTTGCGGCGCTCCACCTTGAGCTCGTGGTCAATCGCTTTCTGGTCTTGAGCGGAAAGCTCTGCGACGCTGGTATCGAAGTTATTTTTGAGCTCCTTATCGAGCACTTTGTAGTTATCCTTTGAGAGGAAGATGCGGGCAACAGTGGAGTTGTCGCCGATAGCGCGAAGGCAGCGCGTCGAGGATTGGAGGACAAAGATGGTACTCTTTGGCTCGCGGTAAAGGGCGCACGCTACGAGCGAGCGACAGTTCCAGCCCTCCGTTCCCTTGCCGACGAGAAGTACGAACTGCTTATTACTTTCGGCGGTGTCGAGCTTTTGGAACTCATCCTTATTCTCCTCCGCTTCCGTGTGATATTCGAGTACCTTGTCGAGGGCTATCCCCTTACTGGCAAGCGTACGCTCTACCACCTGCCGTAAGCCACGAAGGTCAGCGATGCTCGCTGCATAGAACGCCATTTTGGGCAGTCGGCCTTCGAGACGGTGCTCTCCGTACTCGTTTAGGAATGTCTCAACGACATCCTCCACGAACTTCTCCTCGCGCACGTTCCCGTAATCCAAGATACGCACCTGCTTCAAGATGCCTTTCTCAATACCGCTCTTGAGGCCAAAGTGATATACGACATCGGCAATCATTTTGTTCTGCACATACGGCGTACCCGTGAGGTTCACGACCGAAACGAGCGGCTTGTTGCCGTGGAGATATTCAATCGTCTCTCGGGTGCGCTTGAGCTCGTTATCCATCGTCTTGCCGTAGCTGTGATGCGCTTCGTCCACGAAGATAGCGAGGCGTTCGAGTTGACGGATAGTGGCGAGACGCCCGTTCTCGCTCATCTGGCGTTCGAGCTTCGACTTCTCGGCAAAGAGCGACTTTGTAGGGTTCGTGGTATTGCGGCGCTTGAGGATTATCTTCTGTGAGTTCGAGACAATGATGTTGTAGTTGCCGATGGGAGAAAGCGGTGTATCGGGACTTTCGAGATAGTGATACTTGATGTTGAGTAGGATATTGCGATAACCCTTCGGGAGCACTTTCGTATAGTCGAAGGTCTTTATCTCTTTCAAGCTGTCTATGATGGTCGTATCGGGCGCGAAGACGAGTATGTTCTTGGCGAAGCGTTCGTCCTCGGGATGGTAGTACGAGAGCACGAAATCGTAGAGCATCATCGTTGCCATCAAAATCGTCTTGCCCGAGCCCATCGCCAGCGCATAGACCTGATTGGCGTAATCGGAGCTTCCGAACTTACTCTCAAGGAGCGCCTGTATACGCGCGTCTTTCGCTTTGTCGTACGCGATGTCAAGCGCATCAGCATCAGAGGTACCGAGTGCCCGTAGGAGTTCGCGCTCATCCTCAAAAAGCGAGCGGAAGACCGACAGTGAGTGCTTATTACCAACGACCTCCTTGAGATAGATGTATGTCTCAAGTGCCTCTACCTGCGGCGCGTGGAGGAAACGTACGCTTTTGATGTACTTGAGGATGGTAAGGGTTTCCTGCTCGACGCCTTGGTAGCCACCACTTCGCCACTCGCCGACCCGTTCTTTGATTTTCTGTAGGAAGGAGCTGTCCATCGCTATTCTTGATTAGGTTCCTCGCCGCCCTCGAACCGTCTGCGGCGCTCGTCGAGTGTCTCGCCCTCGTACATCCAGTAGTCCGTACCCGCGACACCATAATCAAAACCAAGTATGTTCTGTGCGGCACGCGACAAGCTCGTTATCTCGCCCCTGAACTCAATGGAGTTCTTGGATTGTGTGTCAACGACCTGCGCCTTTATATTCTCATCACGACTGAAAGAGAGTTCTGCACCGATAGGAATATCAACCATACCGAAGTTGAACTTGCTTCGTATGGCACGGACGCGGTTGAGCGCCACTTGGTCTTCGGGCATCTCCACGTAATCACGCTTCGGGGTTATGTCTTCTATCTGTGCGAGCTTGAGTGCCGCCACAACGCGCTCGGGCGCAATGCGGAAGAACTCGCGCCGTGGATTGATGCGACTATCGTCGAAAGCGTCGTGGAGCTGATGTTCGACGAACGTGCTGTCCTGCACTGTACACGCATAGAACGCCGTGAACGGGAGCGGGACGCTCGTTGAGGAGTTGAGCTCACGGATGCGCTGCTCCAAGCTCGTGGTAGTCCTGCCTATCTTCACATAGCCAGCCATCGCTTCATTCGTAAGTACGTAGACGATTTCCATACGTTATTTCGCTTCCACGTCGTACGTCTCGAAGAACTCCTCCCCGAGCACGTCTATGATTTTTATAGCGACCGTATACTTGCCTTTCTTTGCGTACTCCCACTCGTACGAGCCCACGATAACCTCTTTCTTGTTCGGCAAGTCCATCACCTCTGCGTTGAAGAGCTTACCGTCGTAGTCCACGTCAATGGCTACGCTATCGACGATTTGCTTGAAGTCGCTGACCTTCGCCTCGCGCTCTTTCTTGAGCATCTTGCCGTTCTCGAGTTCGAGTTTGCGCATCAGGAGCGGCGAATAGAACTCCTCAATCTCCACAGCGAGGTTCGTACCTTTCGCGACGACTTTTACCCTACTTTCTGGGTACTGCTTGAAGATGAGGTCTTTGGTATCGGTCAGAATGTCGTATAGCTTTATCGAAACGCCCGTTTTATTTTCCTTCTTGAGAAAATCACGTACATCGAGCTCCATACCCGAGCAAATAACAATGACATCCTCCTCGTATATCGCTTCGCCGTGCTTGCTTACTGTCTTCTTCGTGAAGTTGTCGAGTTCATTACCGATGCCCTTGAGGAGCGAGCGAATGTCCATCTTGCCGAGCACGCGATTGAGCGGCAGGACTTTCACATAGTCGCCGTCCAATACGCCGTCGAAGTATGAGCGCTTCACTGGCTCTACGCCGTAAATCTCCATAACAACCTCCTTGGCCTCCAGTTCGTTCTTGAACACATCGTACTCGTTCACATTCAGTACCTTGAAGCCGAGCGAACCCTTGAAGCTCTCGGGCTTTTCGGCGAGTTGGTCTTCGACGAGTTTAGCGAGCCGCTTGGTGCTGGTCTGTACTGCACCTACGTTGATGTCGCATCCGAGCCAGCGACGACCCATCCGCTGCGCGACCGCGCAGGCTGTACCAGAACCCACGAAGAAATCTGCGACCATATCACCTTCGTTCGAGCCATAGCGAAGTATGCGCTCGACGAGCTCTTCTTTTTTCTGCGTCGGATATTCGAGATATTCGTTCTTCGAGATTGTCCTCCCGATGTCCCATACGTCGTCAATGCGCTTGTCCGTGAACTCACCATAGATTTTATTGCCCTCGTCGTCCAAGACGTTCACGGTCTTGCCGTTCACCTTCTTACGGAGCGCACGGCGCGTCGCTTCTTCCTTCTCGACCCGTATCTCGTTCCCAGTAAAGACAGGGGTCTTTGAGTAGTGATAAATGGTGTCGTGATTTCGGTCGAGCGATTTGCCACCAGTAGCGAACTTATCGTGGTAATGCCACACGATTTCGTTGCGGAAGTTGCTCTCTCCAAACACCTCATCAAGGATGAGGCGGAGGTGGGCATTTTTATGACTGTCGCAATGGAGGTAGATGCTCCCCTTTTCGGAAAGAAGCTCCCGCATCAGAATGAGACGCTCGTATATAAACTGGAGGTATTCGTCGTTCTCCCAGATGTCGGTATATTGCGCCTCTTCCAAGACGCTCTGCTGCACCCCTTTCAGTTCTTGGCCACGAATAACGACCTTCTTCACGTAGTCCGCAGCGCTGTCGAACGGCGGGTCAATGTAAATGAGGTCTATCGCGCCACGGTAATCCTTGATGAGATGCGAGAGCACTTGGAGGTTGTCGCCCCAAAATAGTTTATTGAAATCCTTGGCGTTCTTGTCGCCATATACCTCTTTCTCTTGCGCAGGAAAAAACTGAACGCTCTCGAGAGGGCGCTTACCGACCCAATGCAAAAGCGGCCGCCCCTTTACCTGTTGGATTTTGTGTAATGGTAATGATTTTTCAGACATAGATGTACGCTATGTCTGGCACTCGTTCTCTCTTGCGCACGAGTATGCGAAAGGGGAACAGCCAGATGGTACATCCACGTCCTCGTTAGCACAGGGGTTCCGATTGGTGGCACCTGACTGCCCCCCTTTCGTCCGCCAATCGGACAAAATAGAGCAGCCCTGCGCTACCGAGGACTAAACGTGGATGTACTATCAGAAATCGTTATTTGAGATGTAAATGTCCGTTTGTACGAATATGAGCAATCCCAGCCATCAAGACAAAACACCATACCGAAACGAGCAGGCAAAGCGCGGCTTCTTCGACCACCTGCGCGGAGCAAAGGGCTTCACGGAAGCGTCCGTAAACGACTACGCCGACGCCATCGGTCAGTGGCAGGTTTTCTCCGATAACGAGGACTTCGCGACTTTCGATAAGACAAAAGCGATGGCATTCTGCGGGTGGCTCATTCGGAAAGCGACGAAGACGCCCGACGGAACGCTCAAGCCCGCGACGCGGTATCACTACCTGCGGCGCGTAAAAGAGTTCTTCCTCTGGCTTGCTGGGCAGCCCGAGTATAGCCAGAAGCTCGTCAAAGGAGATGCCGATTTCCTGCGTATCTCGAAGAAGGATATGCAGATAGTCCTCGCGGGCACAACGAAAGCGATGCCTACCCTTGAGGAGGTGCAGCAAGTAATCGAGAATATCGACCCAGCGACAGAGATAGGCAGACGCGACAGGGCGCTCATCAGCTTCGCCCTCATAACGGGCTGTCGCATCAGCGCCATCATCTCGCTCAAAATGAAGAGTTTTGACAAGGCGACCCGCCGCATCCACCAGAACCCCGCGGACGGCGTACGGACGAAGAACTCGAAGACCATCATCACGACATTTTTCCCTATCGGATGGGATGAACCCAGTCGCTACTTCTTGGAGTGGTATGAGTATTTGGAGAACAAGGGATTTGCTCCAGACGACCCTATCTTCCCCGCCACCTCAAGCGAAATCAGTACGAAGAAGGCCTACAGTAAGGAAAGTATCAGCCGCTCTTTTTGGAGCGATACGGGAAGCGCTCGGAAGATATTTGAGAAGCGGTGCGAAGGCGCGGGCGTGAAGTACTACCACCCTCACTCGTACCGACACTTGGTGGTGAGCTTGATGAGTAAGATGCGCCTCACCGAGGAAGAAAAACGGGCTATCAGTTTGACGCTCGGACACGAGAACATCGGCACCACGTTCGGTGCATACGGCTACGGTAGTATGGGCGTAGAACGCGCCGTAGACATCGTGCGAGAGTTGCGCGACTTCCAAAGCAGCAACGGCACGGTCGAGATACCTGACGACGTACGAGCGTTCCTGAAGCGCCTTATTGACGGAAAATGAGGTATAATGGCTATGTTGACCTGCTTACGTTTGCGTATCCCCCGAGATTTTTCTATACCCATAGCGGCGCGAAAGGGGCGGTCTGCCACTATGGGTATCCCTCGGGGTGCATCGTAAGTGGGTCAACCAGACCGTCCCTTTCGCGTATATGAAAACACCAGCAAAAACCCGCTATTTTGCCTACCTCCGCAAATCCTCCGAGGATAAGGAGAAACAGGCACTTTCCATACCCGCGCAACGAGCGCAGCTTTCCGAACGCTTCCCTGATTTGGACATTGAGTTCGTGGACGAAGAAAAGAGCGCCTTCGTTCCATACAACCGTCCGAAGTTCAGCGATATGCTCCTGCGTATCCGCAACGGTGAACGTGCAGGTCTTCTCGCTTGGCATCCTGACCGCCTCTCCCGCAACGAAGTAGACGCGAGCACGCTTACATACCTGCTTCGCACAGGAGAGCTTGCAGACCTCAAGTTCGCTACGTACCACTTCGAGAACAACTCACCAGAGGGTATTTGGATGCTACAGATGGCGCTCTCGCAATCGCAGTACGAAAGTGCGAAGAAAGGCCGCGATGTGAAGCGCGGTCTTGAACAGAAAGCGAAGATGGGCTATTACCCAGCGCCTGCTCCGCTTGGCTACAAAAATGACAAGTACGAAGAGCGCGGCAAGAAGAAGGTCTATACGGACACCGAACGCTTCCCGCTTTTGCGGAAGATGGTAGACCTGATGCTCACAGGAAATCACACGCCACCGCAGATATGGCGCATTGCTACAGATGAATGGGGTCTGCGTTCATTGAACGGAAAGAAGATAAGTCGCAGCAATATCTACAATATCTTTACCCGCCCCTTTTATTACGGTGAGTTCGAGTACCCTGTCGGTAGCGGCAAGTGGTACACAGGATTACACGAACCGCTGATGAGCCGCGAGGAATACGACCGCATCCAGTTCCTGCTCGGTCGCCGCGGCAACCCACGCCCCAAGGAGCGACGCGATATGGCGTACAGGGGGCCGATACGATGTGGTGAATGCGGAGCCCTCATTACGGCCGAGGAAAAAATGAAAAAGCTCGCCAGCGGCGGTGTAGCAACTTACACGTACTACCATTGCACGAAAAAGAAGAACCCGAACTGCTCGCAGAAGTCCATCGAGGAAAAGGCACTTGAGAAGCAGGTAGATGCGGAGTTGAAGAAGCTCAACATCCCCGCTGACTTTACGACGTGGGCGATGTCGCGCCTCAAGGAACAGAACGGGCAGGAAGTGTCTGACCGCGAGTTGGTGATGGGCAATCAGCGCCGCGAATACGACGCCTGTGTGCGGAAGATAGACAACCTGATAGATATGCGAGCGAACTTGGAGATTGACGAGCACGAGTTCCGCGGTCGCAAGGAGACGTTGCTTGCGGAGAAAGCACGCCTCAAGGCGCTTCTGGGCGATACAGACAAGCGCATAGACACGTGGCTCGAGATTGCCGAGCGGGGCTTCAACTTCGCGGAGAAAGCGCCGCTCGCGTTCAGCAAGGCAAGCGAAAAGAAGCTCATTGAGGCGAAGCGGGAGATATTCTCCGCGCTGGGTTGGAACTACACGCTTCTCGACGGAAAACTCACGATTTCATTGGATAATCTGCTCGTTCCAATACGAAAAGCCGCGGACATAATCCGCGACCTTCCGTCTGGGTTAGAACCGCCCGAAAACCAAGGAGATACAAAGGATAATGGAGAAATCTACTCCAAAAATCCTTGCTTGCTGGGGGACAGGGACTCGAACCCCGATACTCAGGACCAAAACCTGATGTCCTACCATTAGACGATCCCCCAATGCTTCTCGATAGTACGAATAATTTGCTCTTTTAGCAATCTTTGTTTCTTTACTTTATGCTCAAAAAGTCGCGCCTCCCTCTCTGTATCAAACGAAAGTTCATGAACCAACGTTAGTGGCCTATACTCTTTTGTAGATTTAACTTTTCCAGCATTATGTTCACCAAGTCGTCTGATCAGATTATTCGTACTACCTACGTAGTACCATCTCTTCTGTCTGTGCCGAAGAAAATAAACAAACCACATGTTCTACCATATTAGACCTGCCTGCGCAGGCAGGCGATCCCCCAATGTTCTGGATGGTATGAATAATACAGCTCTTTTGCAAATTATGTGAGGAAAAGAAAGTGGCCAGTTCGCGCGAGGCGAACTGGCCACACTCACCGTGTTATCGGTGAGTTAAAACAATCCTTGTGGAAGGGATCAGGAGCGGTCGCCGCCGGTCATGCGAGCATGAGACTGCGACTGTTGTGCCGGCGCCGTCTTGGGCAGAACCGAGGTGGGCTGATGCTTGCTCGGTTTCTGCTGGGACGGTTTCTGCGACGACGAAGCGTGCTTCGTGTCGGTACTGGCCGGCTTGGACTTGAGCGCAGTGATAATTTCCTTGATCCGGACGATGTCGGCGCCGAAGCGCTGAGCAACCGTACTCGGTTCGTTGGACATAATCGCCGCGGCCGCCGTGATGACAACACTGTGCTGTGTCATGCCGAGTTTCTTCGCGCTCTCGTAGAGAGCGTTGAAGATCGGCGTGCGACATTCCTCGTCCAGCTTCGTCTCGCCGACGAGCTGAGCAAGAACTTCGTACGCCTTCTTGTCGCCGTCGGTGTCGGCGAGCGCCTTGAGCGCGACGATGATCGCCTGGTCATACGGCACCTGTTTCGTGGGTACGTAGGCGCCGAGGATGTCCGACGGGATGCCGAACTTCCTGGTGATGAGCGAATAATCCTTGGACATCAATGAGACCGATGTCTGCCGGACGATCTGTGTATCGCCTGTGAAGCCCAGGCTCTTGGCCGCGTTGGTAAACGCGTCAAAGACGGCGCGGTGGCCGTCGGCGAGCTTGGTCATCGCCGCGAGATGCGAAAGCGTCTTGAAACACGGCACGCACTTGGCGATGCCGGATTCGGTGAGCGCCGCCGCGAGCGCGAGATGGAACGGTATCCCGATCGTATTCTTCGTCATTCCTAACTTCCTTCTTCAGTTGTGAAAGCCCCGAATCACGGGGCAACAATATCGGCCCTTACAGGCCGATTGGAGTATACTACACGGCACTGCAGAGAAGTCAACTTTTGGCGCTGGGTGCGCGCGGTGTGCACACATCTATAATGGCAAGCTCCAACGGCAAATACGGCACCGCCGCATAGGCCGTCTCTGCGTAGGCGCTTAGAAGCGCCCGCAACGTATCCGAAGCAATGTGTGCGTCTTTGTCTTTTGCGAGGGATTCCGCGAGCGCCCAGTCATCATCGGAGAGTTCTTCTTTTAGCTCGCCAGCAAGGCTGGGCGCGTGACGCGCCAACAGCACGATGCGCACGCGTTGCATGAGAAGTTTCAGAAGTGTGCGAGCGTCAAAGGCGCCGCGCGCCGCCTCCGCACTCGCCGCAAGAGCGCGCGATACATCCCGCCGTGCCACACCCTCTAATATCTCGCGCACCAAGGCGGCGCGCGGCGCGCCGGAAACACTTTCCACCTCGCCCACCGAGATTTTTTTATCGTGCGAAATAGTGCACACCTTTTGCAAAATACCGAGCGCATCGCGAAACGACCCTTCAGCTAGAAGCGCCACCAGCTCCGCCGCAGGTTTCTCCATCGCGTAGCCCTCTTTTTTGGCCACGTCGCGCACCATCTCGGAGAGCACCTCGCGCGAAGGCTGGGCAAAGAGATACACTTCACAGCGCGAGCTGATTGTCTCGGGCACCTTGTGCCGCTCCGTGGTCGCCAAAATAAATATCGCGTGCGCCGGCGGCTCTTCAAGCGTCTTTAAAAGCGCGTTCCACGCCTCTTTTGTAAGCATGTGCGCCTCGTCAATGATGTACACCTTGTACGGCGAATCAAACGGGGCCGCATACACGCCCGCGCGCAGTTCACGCACGTCATCTATTCCGCGATTGGAGGCCGCGTCTATCTCGTACACATCCTTGTCAGAAACTCCAAGCGCGCGAGCCAAAATGCGCGCCACGCTCGTCTTGCCCGTACCGCGCCCGCCGGCAAAGAGATACGCGTGCGCAATGCGCCCGTCTTTTACCTCCTGGGAGAGCGCCGAGACGACAGGTTCTTGCCCGCGCACTTCGTCAAAGGTGGACGGCCGATACGTGCGATACAGGGTCGCGTGTACATTGCCCTTTTGTGCCGCGTCACGTTTGCCCTTCATGCGGCCTAGTATACCCCACAAGCACCACGGCGCAGAGAGGATGTATACTGTATTCTTATGCGATACGATGTTGTTGCCTTTGGCGACGTGGTTACCGATTGCTTTATCCGCCTCAAAGAGGCGGAGGTCCATTGCGATGTCAATCCGGAGGAATGCGAGTTGTGTGTAAAGTTTGGCCAAAAGGTCCCATTTGAATCGGCCACGGAGGTGCGCGCCGTGGGCAACGCCACCAACGCCGCCGCCGCCATCGCGCGCCTCGGCCTCTCTGCCGCCGCGGCAGTGGAGATGGGCAACGACGACAACGGCCGCGCGTGCCTGCAGACCATGCTCGCCGCGGGCATTGCCACCGAGTTCGTGGGTGTGCATGCAGGCCTCCCGACCAACTACCACTACGTACTTCAATACGGCGCCGAGCGCACCATTCTCGTCAAACACGAACACTATCCGCGCATGCTTCCGCGTTTTGCCGAAGCGCCCAAATGGCTGTACCTCACCTCACTCGGCGAAGACACGGTGGAATATCAAAAAGAAGTCGCGCGGTATGCCGCGGCAAACGGCGTGCATCTCGCCTTTCAGCCAGGCACGTTTCAGATACTCGCCGGAGCCGAGGCGCTCGCCGAAGTGTATCAAGCCACCACGCTGTTCGTCTGCAATAAAGAAGAGGCGAAGCAGGTGTTAAAAAAAGAAACGGACGATGTGTTGGAGCTTTTCGCAGGCGTGCGCGCGCTCGGACCCAAGACTGTCATCATCACAGACGGCGTACGCGGCGCGCATGTGCAAAGCGAAGAAGGTACCTGGCGCGTGCCGGTGTATCCGGATCCCGCACCGCCCGTCTCACGCACCGGCGCAGGCGATGCTACAGCGTCCACCACCGTCGGATACATGTTGCTTGGCCTGCCAGCGCATGAGGCGCTTCTGCACGGTGTCGTCAACGCCGCGTTTGTGGTGCAGAAGCTCGGCGCGCAAGCCGGCCTTCTCACTCGCGAAGAACTTGAGCAACACCTAACGCACGCCCCGGCCGATTTCAAAGCCGAAAAAGTGGCATAATTGCTCGGTTTTCTAGACATTGACTTTCTTGCAATTTGTGATACAATAGAACGCAGAGGTATGGTCCTCTTTTTGTATTGAGTAGGAGGAAAAAATGCTCGTTGAGTTCAAAGACAAGTTGCCGCGCATCGCGGCACTCACCTCACTCGGTTTCGGTGCGCTCATGTTTTTGGGCGCGCTCGTCTACACTGCGCGCGTGCATGCGCGCACAGAGCAGGCGACGATGTGCCTGGCGGAAAATCTCTACCACGAAGCCCGTGGTGAAGACTCCTCCAGCCAGCGTTTGATCGGTACGATTACGCTCGCGCGTCTCACCGACGCACTCCGGGCCAAACGCGCTCCCGCAAAGACACTTTGCGGTATCGTCGGCGCGGACAAGCAGTTCAGCTGGACGCTGGACTATCGCCTGGCCACGAAGCGCTCCGAGAAGGCAAGGTGGGCGCAGGCCGAGGCAGTCGCGCGCGATCTCATCGCGCAAGCGCGCTCGGGCGAGCTCACTCTGCCGAAGGGATGGCAATGTGTGCGCTACTACAAGCGCACGGACGGGCAGGGTGTCTCCAAGAACGGAAACAAGTTCTTTGAGAAACTCTCTTCCGTCGGGCAGTTTGGGCGGCACACCGCGTATCAAGAGACGCGCGGTTGCACGACCCCCTTCCCCACCGCCGGGTGAAGTCAGGCAAAACACAGACCCGCAGCAACAGTGCTGCGGGTCTTTCTTTTTTGTCTGTACAAGATAGCGCGCATAACATATTTGGGTCTTTGCAGCGCGACGCCTGCCTGCCGACAGGCAGGGCGCGCGAAACGGAGCGATTTTTCAGCAGAAAAATCGCGACCCAAATATGTTATGTGCACTACTACATACCCTTTCGCGCAACCGCGCGCTTCGCCGCTTCAATGATATGCGGCGCGGTGAGTCCATAATGTTCCAAAAGCTCTTCCGGAGTGCCGGACTGCCCGAAGCGGTCTTGCACGCCTACAAATTCCATAGGGACAGGGGCTCGGCGCGCCAAGAGCTCGGCAATCGCGCCGCCCAATCCTCCGGCGATTTGGTGTTCTTCCACACTCACCACCGCGCCGCACACGCGCACCTGCGCAAGAATCCCCTCTTCGTCCAGCGGCTTTATCGTGTGCACGTTTAGCACCACCGTGCCCACTCCATCTGCCTCAAGCGCGCGTGCGGCGCAAAGCGCCTGGTGCACCAAAGGCCCCGTGGCGCAGAGCACCACCTGCGGCGCATCCGCGCTCCACAATAGATTGACCTTCCCTATCTCAAACGGCGTCTGCGGCGTAGTCATGACGGGCGTCTTTTCGCGAGTGAGACGCAGGTACACCGGCCCGGCAAGCGAAGCGGCGGCGATCGTGGCCTTGCGCGCCTCTTCACTGTCACATGGCGAGAGCACTGTCATGCCAGGCAACACGCGCATGAGCGATATGTCTTCAAGCGCTTGGTGTGTCGCGCCATCGGGCCCCACAGAGACGCCCGCATGCATGCCCGCAATCTTCACCGGCATAGTGTTGAGCGCCGCGCTGGTGCGCAATTGTTCCCAATTGCGTCCCGGGCTAAACACCGCATACGAAGCGATAAACGGAATCTTCCCTGCGGCGGCGATACCGCTTGCGAGCGCGGCGAGGTTTTGTTCGGCAACGCCCACTTCTATAAAACGCTCGGGAAACTTCTCCTTAAACGCGAGTGTACGCGTGCTCTCGGAGAGATCGGCGCACAAAACCACCACGCGGCTGTCGCGCTCGCCAAGCTCCACCAGCGCCGCGCCGAAGCCGTCGCGCGTGGCCGCCTCCGCTGTCGCCGCGCACACATCCTCTCGCATATACATGTCTTTGTGTTGCATAAATACTATTGATGTTCACCGGCAACCTTGCCACCAAGGGTGCGCAACTGACTCAAAAAACGCGCCGCCTCTTCTTGGCTCGGCGGTTTGCCATGCCAGCGATAGTCAAATTCAATCTCGCGCACACCCTTGCCTGGTATCGTGTGCGCGATAATCGCCGTCGGCCGCTCGCGAATAGCCCCTGCCTCTGCACACGCCGCAATGATCTGCGGAATGTTGTGTCCGTCTACCTCTAGCACGTGCCAGCCGAATGATTCATATTTTTCGCGCAAAGGCTCCAGGGGCATCACGCTCTCCGTAAAACCGTCTATCTGGATATTATTGCGATCCACGATGACCGTGAGGTTGGAGAGTCTTTGTGCCGCGGCAAACATGAGCGCCTCCCATGTGTTACCCGCGTCGTGTTCGCCGTCGGAGAGCACGCAGTACACGCGGTGTGTCTTGCCGTCGGCGCGCGCCGCCCATGCCATGCCGGACGCTTGCGAAAGCCCTTCGCCCAAGGGGCCCGATGTCGTCTCAAGCCCGGGCAAACGGGCGCGCTCGGGATGCCCCTGCAAGCGCGAGCCGAATTTTCTGAGCGTCAGACATTCTTCCACCGGAAAGTATCCCGCGTGTGCCATCGCGGCGTAGCGCACCGGCGCAGTGTGTCCGTTGGAGAGCACGAGCCTGTCTCTCTCTTCCCATTCTGGATTGCGCGGGTCGTGTCGGAGTACGCGAAAATACAATGCTGTGAATATATCCGCGAGCCCCAGGGGGCCTGCGGTGTGTCCAGAACCAGCGGCAACAAGCATCTGCACAATCGTCTCGCGGATAGCTTCAGCTTTCTGTGCGAGCATCGCTTCGTCGGCATCGGTAAGCGGTTCCATCTCTATATTGTATCCGAGTTTAAGAAACGCGCGGTGCACAACCGGCCTGTGCGCGTGAAAGCAGGCGCGCGTAGGTGCGCGCGACATCGTCTTGTTCAAAGAGCGAAGAGCCGACGATTAGTCTGTCGGCGCCCGCGCGCACGATTTCTTCTACATTGGCCTCGGTGATGCCGCCGTCTACCGCGATGGTGAGCGCCGGATACTCCGCGCGCAATTCTTCAATGCGCGGCAGTGCCCTGTCGTCAAAAAGTTGTCCTTGCTTGCCGATGGATGCGATGCTCATCACCTGCACTACGTCGCAGATGTCCACCAGAGTATCAATAGATGAAAGCGGGGTGTCCAGATTGATGGCGACGCCCGCTTCTGCGCCGTGTGCGCGCGCCGCGCCGAGCGCGGCGCGCGCCGCCTCCACATCCGAAAACGACTCTATATGAAAGACGATGCGAGAAAATCCGGCGCGCATAAGATTGCCCGCGAGCACTTCCGGATCATTGGCCATAAGATGCGCCTCGTAGCGAGCAGACTGCGGCAAACGCGAAAGCACATCCGCCACTTCGCCCTCTTCCGCTTCTCCGGCAAAAGGCCACGATGCGGGCGATGCAAATGCGCCGTCCACCACGTCCACCTGCATCCATGCGGAAAGCGCGGCGCATTCAGAAGCGCGCGCCACCAGCCCGGAGAGCTCCGATGAGAGGAGTGCGGGAATAATTTCCGGAGCACAGACAGCGCGGGTGTTCATGCGTCTAGTTTGACAATGCGGCGCACGTGCCGATCATCGCCTGAAAAGGGTGTTTGGAGCCATGCCTCAATCGCGGCCGCCGCCTTCTCCGGCGTCGTAAAGTCGGTGCCGATAGAAAGAATGTTTGCGTTGTTGTGTTCGCGCGAGAGTTTCAGTTGTGTCTCCTCACCGCAGAAAAGCACGGCGCGCGCGCCATGCACTCTGTTGGCCGCCATCGCTTCGCCGTGGCCGCTCTTGCCAAGCACGATACCAAATGCTCCTTCCTCCGTCGCCACGGCGCGCGCGAGCGGCAAGACAACATCGGGATAGTCGTCATCTTTGTCGTATGCGTGCGCGCCCATGTCGTTTACATCGTACCCGCGCGCGCGCAGTATTTCCGCAAGACGCGCTTTCATTTCAAACCCTGCATGATCAGCGGCAATGAATAGTTGCATGGCGTTATTGTACCGCGCGTACGCTCGCAAGCACATGCCGCAGGAGTGTGTGTGTATACCCCATTTCGTTGTCGTACCAGGCGAGCACCTTTACGAGCGTGCCGTCTGCTACACGCGTAAGTGAAAGATCGGCGATAGAACCAAATGGCTGGCCCACAATATCCGAAGATACGAGCGGCTCGCGCGTAGTTGTGAAAATTCCTTGCCAGCGCGCCGTGGCGGCGGCTTTTTCAAGTATCGCATTCACCTCTTCAGCAGTGGTCGCACGCTTGGCGACAAAAGTAACGTCTACCAAAGAGCCGGCTATGACAGGCACGCGCACCGCGATGCCATCAAATTTCCCCGCGAGGTCGGGGTAGGCTTTAGTAACGGCGATAGCCGCGCCGGTGGATGAAGGCGCCATGTTGTGCGCGCCTGCGCGGCCGCGGCGAAAGTCGTCGGCCGCGGGAGCATCCACGATCGCCTGGGCGGCGGTGTACGCATGGGTGGTGTTGAGAAGCGCGCGCTCAATTCCGATAGATTCATTCAAAATGGCGATGATGGGCGAAGCGGCGTTGGTGGTGCATGAAGCGTTGGAAGAAACGGCGCATGTCTTGAGAGCCTGCTCGTTCACACCCATGAGCACGGTTGGCGCACCGTCGCCATGCGCGGGCGCAGATATTACCACGCGCTTGGCACCCGCCGTCAGATGCAGGAGCGCCTTTTCCGGATCAGTGAAAAATCCTGTGCTTTCTATCACGACATCCACGCCAATACTGCCCCACGGCAAACGTGCCGGATCTTTTTCATGCAAAAGCGGAATATCTTTTCCATTCACTGAAAGCGCCGCGCGCGGCAACGCAGTGCCGCTACTCCCTTCCGCCTGTTCCCTGCAAGCTACCTCAAACGGCGCGCGGCCATACACGCTGTCGTGCGCAAGCAAGTATGCGAGATTCTCCGCATCACCAAGGTCATTGATAGCGACAATCTCTACCTCCGGATTCCCCCACGCCGTGCGAAAAAAACATCTCCCGATGCGTCCGAATCCGTTTATCGCCACGCGCACTGCCATGTGGAGATTCTAGCACCTAATCACAGGTGCAGAAGTGTGGATACGAAAATTAGACAGCCCTGGCCACCTTTATGCCGAGGTGTTTTTCAATGGCGGCGATGCGTTCAAGCGCGTAATCAATGTCTTTGCTGTATCCGGAATGGTTTTCCACAATCTCTTCAAGCTCGCGCAGGCGCATTTTGATCTCGGCGAGTTCCGCCATGATGCCGGCGATGTCGTCTTTGGTGGCCATCTCTGCGCGCACAGAGGCAAGCCCCGTGGCGAGGTCATCCTTCGTAGCCATGTCTTTGATATCGTCTTTGGTGGCCATCTCTGCGCGGATGGCGGCGATGTCATCCTTCGTGGCCATGTTTTCAACCACATATGACATCATTTCTCCGAGCTCATCCAATGTAACCTGCTTTGCCATAGCGCGAGTATACCATGGCCTCAAAAGGCGCAATCAATCGCACCTGTGTTCATTGCGCCGCAGGCGCTTCGGCGGGTGCGGGTGTCGGCTCTGGCGCAGGCTCTGGCGTAGGTGATGGTTCAGGTGTTGGCTCGCTTGGCGCGGGCTCTGGCGTAGGTGCTGGCGGTGTCTCCTGTGCGGGAGGCGGAGGAGGCGGCTCTTCTGTAGCTGGAGGAGGTGGAGTAGTGTCCGCAGGTGTCGTGGCCGGTGTCTGCTGTTGCGTGAGCAATTCGTTGACCCTCTGTTCTATTATTTGCACCACTTGCTCACGCGTAAGCGCCGATTCTGAAGACGTGTTTGCAGTCCCCGCCTGCACAGACACGTTTCCCTGCGGCGCTGATAAGACAACCGGCTCTTGCGGCGGCACGTACCCCGGCAATGTCTCCGTCGTCTCGTCCAAAAACGCGCCGATGAGTCCGCCGTAGGTAGTGGCGACGGTTTTCTGCGAGACATCTCTGCGCGCGATCGTTTGCGATTCTTGCAGACGATCTATTTCGTGGTCAAGATTTTGTTTTAATTGTTCCGTCACGTACGCGGCGAGGTTTCCTCCGCTTAGTGCGCTCTTGGCCACCGTGAGTGTATTTCGCTTGCTCACATCGCGCCACACATACTCCTGCACATCTATGGTGAGAAAATCGTACTCTACATAATAATTGTCGGCGTCTTCTGTTATTTGCATTATTTGCGCGCGGGGTGTGTACGAAGAAAGCTCTTTGTTCGCGATGTAGGTGTTGTCTACCGACACGGGAGTCTGTGTTTGGCTATACACCGCTTGCGGATTGGTTGCCGCAAATGTCGCTCCGGCACCGAGCACCAGAATACCGAGCGCGATAGGCACCGCGTTGTGATACTGAAGAAAGTTGAGCAGGCGGTTCATCATATTGAGAATATCACACGACCGATGATGTTTTCTTCTTGCACCGCGCCAAAGAGACGCGAGTCGGAACTGTCGCGCCTGTCGTCGCCGAGCACAAAGTAGTCGTGCGGCCCGAGAAACATGTCAAAGACGATGCCATTGTTGCCCCTGCCTATCGGCGTGGAGGTGGCGTAAGTGGTTTGGCATGGTCCATCCTCGGGTAGCCTTGGCGCCAAGTGCGACGCAAGCGGCGCGCCGCTTGCGCCGCCGCACGCCTTACTAATAACCACCCTATCCGGCAAGACATGTACTGTCTCGCCAGGCAATCCAATGACGCGCTTGATGTCTGTCTCGCTCGGCTTGTGCGGATTGTGTAGGACCATAATCTCCCCGCGCGAGGGCCTCATCACATACTGCGAGATGGTTTCAATAAACACCACCTGCCCGTCTTTGAGCGTGGGATACATAGAGCCGCCCTGCACTCTGTACGGCCGCACCACCCACGGCAGTGCAATAATCGCGACACATACTACTAATAGAACAGTTGTGCGAACGATGTGTTGAAAAAATGTCATATTCAAAATTCCATACCCATGAGGAATGAAGTGCCGCCGGCAGCCGCCGCTGGGGTATAAGTGATTACGATGAGACCTTGTGCGCCAGCTCCAGAACTTTTAATCCCGGAGTCACCGAGTTCCGCATAGGATGCTGTGTTGATACCCCCACCACCGGCACCATAGTTACCACCGGACCCAGCATATATATCCGCAGCACCTCCAACATAGTATTTACTACCTCCTCCACCACCTCCACTACCATGACTTGCATCAAACTCGGAACCAGAACCTCCATTTCCACCATTTCCCGTAGTGGAACCAGAGCCGCCAGAACCGCCTGACCCAGCGTCACCAGAACCGCCATTAGTAGCAGTGCTACTACTAGAATCAACACCATTATTACCATTTCCATTGGGGCCAGCGGCTCCACCGCCACCCAATGCATTCATTACACTGCCCGAGCCATTACCACCGCGGCCGCCGCTGTATTTCGTGGAACCAACACCGCTCGCGGCGGCCCCACCTGAACCACCGGTGCCATTTGTGCCCCCACCACCACCCTTGGCGCACGCCGACGCCGCCGCACAGCTTGCGCCATTAAAATACGTATCGCCACCGGCACTTCCATTACTAGTGGTTGTTTTAGCAGCGCCTCCAGTTCCAACCATATAAGAAACAGATGCGCCTGGAGTTAGGGTAATATTTGTTGTCTTTGAATAACCGCCTCCGCCGCCGCCTGCCGATTTCTCCCAACTCCCTGCCCCGCCAGCACTAATGTAACTACGTCCACTTCCACCTCCACCAATCACCTCAATGGTGTTATTCGCCGAGTTCCAATTCGCCGGCACCGTCCAGCTCGTCCCTGAAGTGAGAAAAATCACCGTCGCCGCGGCATTTGCCCGCGGCAATCCTACTGTGAATTGCCACGCATACCCGCCAAATGCGCAAATCAAAGCAAGCAGGATGAGCACCCACCGGTGTTTCCGCGATCCGCTTGACTTTGTTTTTTGGTTCGGTAGCATATACATATCACCACGAAAAGTCCCTCGTAGGGTTCCGTCCCTACGGGGTCCTTTTCTTATATTCTAAACGTCCCCGTAAATCGTTCATAAAATCTAACTGTTTCCTTCCAAATCGTTTAAGTAGCGCGGAAAACTTAAAATAGTTAGGAATCAAAACACGCTCCAACTTGTTGTGTTCTATCCAATATTGGACAAGACAATAAAAATCGCCGTCACCCGTTACAATAATCGCCTTTTCATAATTGGGGTATTCCACCATAGCATGTAGCACGAGTTCGGCATCACAGTTGCCCTTGGTCGTGCCGTCTTTGTAGGTGAGCGTCGGCTTAAAAACACAAAGAAAGCCGGCATCTTGCAGTGTGGTGTACAGATCATTGTTCCCCTCAATGAATCCGATGAACAGAAACGCTTTCGTCACTCCGTATTTTTCTCGCAGATACACACGAAAGCGCCGCCAATCCAGTTTCCATCCAAGCTCGCGGATGGCCAAATTTACGTTTTGGCTGTCAATAAAGGCGAAGTTGTTTGTCTGTTTACGCATACTAGAAATTGAGCACCGAGGAGCCGAGCACGCGCACAGTGCCCGTGGCCGCGGTGGTGAGGAATGTGAGCACATCGCATTTGTTGGCCGTGGTAGTGAGCGTGGGGGC
>CBFHTW010000002.1:0-53957 GCA_965659025.1 Minisyncoccia bacterium | reverse complement strand
GTTGCCGTTGCACACGCTTGGCTGTTGGCGCATCCGTACGGACACTGCTGGTAGACAGAGTCTACACAGGTACCCGCGCGGTAGTAGATGGCAGTGCTTACACAGTGATACTGCGTGGCGCAGGTGCCTGCCGGGTATGGCGTGGAGTTCACCGTCTCTAGTGAAGGCGGTGTCTGTGGCGTGGTGGCTGCCGGCTGCTGTGCGGGTTGCTGTTGTGGTTGGGGGTTGAGCAGATTGCGGATGGCGTTGGTGAGAGGGGCGAGGGGGGAGGATTGGGATTGGGGCGGTTTGATACCATCATCGGTGATGTTTGGGTTGCCGCCTTGGGGTGGTGAGAAGTATGTGTTAGGAATCTGATTTGGTGGGGGGATATTTGAAAGATCTGGATTGATTGCAGCACTTCCATCACATGGTGGTGTTTGTGGCGAACAGGCGGCAACCCGATGTTCGGTACATTGGATGTGCGGTCCGTAATATGGAAATCCAAGTTTAAATTGTGGTGCCGCGGCACGCATCCATCCAATGCAGCTACTTGCAACATCTACCGCAAGACCATACTGGTGACACGATCTGCCGGCCGCGGAACAGCCGGTCCTCCCTGCGCCACACATACTTGCTTGCTTGGCGGCACTTCTGTATCCACTGATAATTTTTACCGAGCACCCTTTTTCTTCTACGGCTTTGAAGAACTTTGTAAGGCGGCAGGCAAGAGCCATGTTGATGCCACCAGTGTTTCCACCCTGTGGAGTGATATCATCACGCCCTTTTGCCCATTTTTGTAGCAACATCTCGTATGGATTGTAGTCACAACCACCGTTGGTGAGTGTCGCAGTGTTTTCGTCTGTGCAACTACCCGCAGGGAATCCCTTTGTTTTCACCTCCTGATCAGTAACGGGGCGTTTTCCTGCGCCGCAGTTGACAGCATGTGCCGCAGACACAGGGATACCCATGGCACCGAGAAACAAGAGGGTAATAAGTGCGGCGCGTGGAATATTGAACATTCTGCTCATGATAGCAGATGCGAGCTTTGCCAAGAGCGGTTTTACACAAAGAAAAGGGTGGCCTGCCAAAGAGGCAGACCGCCAAAAAATACTCATCTCCCCACACGTCAAAACCGCCCCAAGGGGCGGTTATGTGTGTGGAGATGGGGAGCAACGAACTCCCGTCCAGAAGAAGACATGTGAACGATACTACGTCGCCTAGCGTACCCTAGAGTTTAGACATCATGCGTAGAAAGGTACGCAAAATCGCACGATGTCGATTCCCAAGTGTTTAAGATGCAGGACGAGACGCCCCTGCATCCGAACCCGAAAGAATGACGTTCACGCCGCCGTATCGGATGTCAGACGGATGAACGGCCGCTTAGGCGAAAGCGTAAGCGGGCTGGATCGGGGAAAGAATTCCCCGTGCGGTTTTATTCGCATTTGAGTGTTGAGCGTTTTTGAGAACGTCGCTCACGTTCGCGATGCACATTCACACCTCTATGCCCCTGTCGATTCAAATCATCCCCGGGGAGGGGACCTCGCGGGAGATCCACTTTCAGCGGATGACTTACAGGCCTGCGTATGAGGCGATTATTGAGTGTCGGAATGTGGGGCGGAGTCGCGTACGACTCCGCCGGTGTTGTGTCATGCATTATCGGCAACTGAAGTGCGCGTCGGTAAGCGACCGCTCTTCGTAATTGCCGGAGAATTCAAGTATTTTCTTGGCTTCGTCCGGATGCGCCTCGTCCACATGCTTAATCAGGCGGACCATCCCGGACTTCCGCTTCTTTCCGCGTGTCGTAGACCACCGCGAGGTGGTGTACTCACAGAAGCGGCATTTCAGTTTGTTATTCAAGGTCTCCTCCGTTATTGCATCCCACATTCCGACACTCAACTCAATTATTATGTTTTCAAGGTTCTGCGGATCTTGCGCTCGTCTTCGCGTTTGCGAATATCGGCACGCTTATCGTGGCTTTTCTTACCGCGCGCAATGGCGATAGAGAGCTTCAGGAACTGTCCCCTATTATATACCGAAAGTGGCACGATTGTCAAGCCCTTGGCTCCCTCGGCGCTCGCCACCTGGGCCAATTCCTTCTGGGAGAGAAGCAATCGGCGGGCTCTCTCTGGGTCATACGCGGCGGATTGGTTGTTTGGTTGCCATTGCGCGATAGAAGCACCGACGAGGTACGCTTCGCCGCCGCGCACCACCACGTGCGCGCCGTCTAGTTTGCCGCGGCCGGCGCGCAATGATTTCACCTCGCCACCGCGAAGCTCCATCCCAGCCTCTATGGTTTCTAGGATTTCGTAGTTGAGTCGCGCCTTCTTGTTTTCAATAAGTGCCATAGGCAAACTATACCCTGTGCTGGCGCCTCTTGGCGAATATTCATACCAGGGCATTTCCGTGCTATAACACACAGACCATGACATCACACACCACCCCTCCCCAGCAGAAAAAACAGTCGCAAAAGCCTCGCGCACAAAAGCCGCAGTCTTCTGGCCCGCGTCCGTCGCTCCTTTTGCAAGTGGTACTCGCGGCCGTTATCTTTTTTGCGCTTACGGGCGGGTATGCCGCCGTTCGTTCATACTTGGCGGAGAAGCCGGAAGTTTCCATCTCGCAACTCGCGCAAGATATTTCTGCGGGGAACATTGCATCCATCCTGGTGCAAGGGGACACCATAGAGGCGACCTACATCAGCAAGGACACGCCGGCCGTGGTGAAAACCTCGCGCAAAGAGAGCGAGACGGCACTCAGCGACACGCTTAAAAATTATGGCGTGCCCGCCGAGCGGCTCGCGGCGGTAAAGATCACCGTGCAGGATCCTGGCGGCGTGCGTTTTTGGGCGCTCACACTCGCACCGCTTCTTTTGCCGGTGGTGCTCCTGCTTGTGCTTATCTGGTACTTCACGCGGCAAGTCAAAGGTGCGGGTGTGCAGGCGCTCACGTTTGGCCGCTCGCTCGCTCGGCTCGTCAATCCGGAAGATCTCACGCAGAAGGTTACCTTTGCCGATGTGGCTGGGGCCAAAGAAGCCAAGGTAGAGCTCGCGGAGATTGTGGACTTTCTTAAAAACCCGAAAAAATTCATCCAGATCGGCGCGCGCATTCCAAAAGGGGTGCTCCTGATGGGCGCGCCAGGCACGGGAAAGACGCTTCTGGCGCGCGCGGTGGCGGGCGAAGCGGGCGTGCCGTTTTTCTCCATCTCCGGCAGTGAGTTTGTGGAAATGTTTGTGGGCGTGGGCGCGAGCCGCGTACGCGACCTTTTTGAAACGGCGAAGAAGGCTGCGCCGGCGATTGTGTTTATAGATGAAATAGACGCGGTGGGGCGCGTACGCGGCTCGGGCGTAGGCGGCGGCAACGACGAACGCGAGCAGACCCTCAACCAAATCCTTGTGGAGATGGACGGCTTTGAGCCGAATGAAAAAGTCATTGTGATGGCGGCCACCAACCGCCCCGACGTGCTTGATCCGGCGCTTTTGCGCCCGGGCCGTTTTGACCGCCGCGTGATGATAGACATGCCGGATAGGAAAGATCGCGAGGAAATTCTCAAGACGCACACGCGCACCAAGCCGCTCGGGCCCGACGTGAATATCGTCGTCATCGCCGAGCGCACGCCGGGATTCTCTGGTGCCGATCTCGCCAACGTCATGAATGAGGGCGCTATCTTGGCCGCGCGCGAAAACCGCACCGCCATCACGCAGTACGATCTCATCCGCAGTATTGAAAAGGTGATGCTCGGGCCCGAACGCCGCTCTCACGTGCTCAACAAAAAAGAAAAAGAAATCACGGCGTACCACGAGGCCGGACACGCGCTTGTCGCGTCTGTCTTGCCGTACGCCGATCCGGTGCACAAGGTGTCTATCATTTCACGCGGGCGTGCGGCTGGCTACACGCTCAAATTGCCGCTTGAAGACCGTCGCATGCAGTCGCGCAATGAATTTTTGGATGACATCGCGGTCTCGCTTGGAGGCTACATTGCCGAGAAACACGTCTTCGGTGACTTGACCACCGGCGCGTCCAACGACCTCGCCGTGCTCTCCGCGCTCGCGCGCGACATGGTTACGCGCTATGGCATGTCGGAGAAGGTGGGGCCGGTGGTGATAGATGCACCACGCGGCCGTGGTGTCTTTGGAGAAGCGATAGAGGGCGCGGAACAATCAGAAGAAGTATCCGCAATGGTAGACGCGGAGGTAAAGAAAATCATCTCGGGTGCGTATAAAAAGGCAGAACACATCATCACCAAGCGCCGCTCTGTTCTTGATGCCATCGCGCAGAAACTCATTGAGGTGGAAACGATAGAGCGCGAGGATTTTGAGAAACTACTCATCGCCAACGGCATCACACCGAAGAAAAAAGAAGACATAGAGCACCAGCCGCTCGTGTAAAAAGTAAAAAAGAAGCGCCACTGCCCGAAGGCAGTGGCGCAAGTATCGTCAGGCCGCTCCGATCAACCAGCCGTGGTCGGCGGTAACGATCGCCTGGCTGGTCGCGTTCACATTGACTCCGGCAAATTACCAGAGCCCAACCAGACATTTGGTAGCGTGGATTTTCAGCCTCCTCCACCGCAACCACCTCCACCACAACTGGCAGCGCCACCATCACACGAAGCGGCGGGAGCAGGGCAGTCAGCCGCGGCAGGAGGGCAAGTAGCGGGAACCGCTGTCGGTGCAGTGCTTCCACTGCAACCTCCTGCGATACCGCCGCTGTCGTTCGACCGACGTTGCTGTTTCTCGTCTTCGCGCGGACGAGCATGAACATTCTGACTGATGCCGAGTGCCGCAATGCCAGCAGCACCGGCGACCAGCCAAGCCATGGAGGGATCGGAGCTGGCCGAACGTCCCATGAACGCGGACTGGAATGCCGTCCGCGTGTCTTGCCGCGCCCTGGCTTCCACTGCCGGCGATTGCCGGATATGCGGATCGTGGTGAATGAATCGGCCGAAGACTTTCTCGCAGTCCGCACTGTAGCGGCGCGTGTCGAGAATGTGCTCATGCCAGAACTTGTCGAGATCATTCGTCCACGGCACCATGACAGTATTCGGACTCTTCGCAAGCAGATACAGGAATCGGCGGTAGTCCGCCTCCGCCTCGTTCGCTTGCTCTTGCGTCCAGCCGTTCCGTTCCGTCGCCTTTTTCTTCACTAGCGACAGGTCGAGTGACGCAACAGAACGTTTCTTCCGATTGAACAAGTCCATACTTTCCTCCTTCGGTTTGGACAATAGCGGGGTGCAGTTCTAAGTAGCACGATACCACGAAAGAAGGATTAGCACAAGATTAGCCGCTCATACCCCCCCTCGTAGCTCAAAATGGGGTTGTCTGGTACTCTGAGGCCTTGGAAGTCCTTTTTGCCCCACCCCGACCATCTTGAAAGGATATTGGTCATGGAACAACGCAAGTGGAAGCTCGGCGACGGATGCTACATTGCCGACGTGAACATCGAGCAAAACAGAATGCGTTTCCGTGTGATGCCTGCGCGAGTGGTGCATGTTGCGGGAATTGGCAAGAGAGTCGCCACGGCGCAATCGGACAATCCGCGACTGAAGTCACGGATTGGTCGTTGGGAACCGGATACCGAAGGGCGGCCATTTGCCAGTCGGTGGTCTGCACTCATGCATGTTCGGCGCACAATGCGGAAGAACAGCATCTCGTTCTTCACGCCGGTCAAGTTTGAAGGTGAAGCACCGGAGATGAAAAATCTTCCTGCGGACATTCCCGAGCTTGGACAGGTCGTGTACGGCCTTGATACTGAAAGGCAGGAGATCTTTGAGGCCCAGATCGGCTATCTGCGTTACGAGTTCGGCCGGGTCAATGTGGGTTACGACCAATCGCCTCGCAACCCAGAAGCATCCAATGTCCGGATCAAGAGGTGGTGGCCGACGCGAGCGGCGGCGGAGATGTATGCACACCAACATCATGACGGAGGTTGGGCTTTCGTCTCCAAAGAAGAACTTGCTCGGCGGACCGATGCGGAGATTGAAAAGATTTGGTCGGACGCAATGGAGCGCATCAAGAGCCCTGAATCCAAGGCTCAGATGAACGAGCTCGCTGAAATACTTCGGCAGATGTAATTCACTCTGCGACCCGCGGCACGAAAGTGCCGCGGTTTTCTTTAATATCCAAACGTCCTCATCTAGAGGAGTGAAGCAGTGCACCCAGCAGGGATCGAACCTGGGCCAAAAAGACCCCGTAAGGACCGTTTAGACGATTTCGGTTTGATAGAGTTAGGCATCTCGGTCGCTATCTTTCTTAACAGCCACAATATTGCACAGCATAAAAATATTATCCAAATATTTTTTAGGGTTAATCTTCAACCAGCCATGAGGCAACAATCTGTAGAATTCGTACTCGGGTAATAATTGTGTGAGTTCATAAATTGTGCAATTCCTATACAGGTGATGGAGAGCAAATTCAAACTGTATAAACTTCGGCCTATAAGATCCAAGACCCTTCAAAACTTCTCTTTCGTATCCTTCCGTATCTATTTTTATAAAATCGATTTCTTCAATATTGTACAGTACCCCTAGACTCTGGATAGTTGAGACCGGGACCTCTGTTTCTACCCCCCCCCTCACATTTTTATCCAACGATGCACGTGTATCTGTCGGCGTCTTTGAGTGCAAAAATGCATTGCCATCAAAATCTGCGATAGCGGTTTGTATAGGAATCACCCTACTGTCCAACCTCTTTAGCTCTTTATAAGAAGATGGCGACGGCTCTGCCGCATAAATTTTAGCCTGGGTATACTTCAACAGCAGTTCTGAAAATTTTCCTACATTTGCACCAATATCCAAACATACACGAGGATTATTTTGGACAAGAATGTTTTTGATAAACCATTCTTCACCAGTCCAGGCATCGTAATACATATTGTCGTATCCAAGGCCGTGCAAGGACAGATTTATCATTGCGTGGTGAATAGGAGCAAAGAACTTTCTTCCGAAAAGATAACCAACATAATTTGACACGATCCAGAATGTGTTCTTCATGGTAGTGATTTAATCATACACTAACTATGAGCACCACTGTAGGTCTCACTAAAGTGTGCACCCAGCAGGGATCGAACCTGCGACCGGCCGTGTATAAGACGGCTGCTACTACCGCTGAGCTATGGGTGCCAGCTCATCATACTCCAGTGGATAGGGGATTGTCATTGGTGTATCGCGTGCGAGAATAGAGGACATGAACAAATACCACGTATATGTGGCGGTCCTCGTGTTGTGCTTCGCACCCGTCGCCGCTTCCGCCATTACCGCTGATGAGGCCGCTGCGCAAACACAAGCGCTTCTTTTGCAGGTGCAACAGCTTCAGCAACAGCTAAGTGCCAATGCAAATGCCACTGCTCAAACACAACCAGCCGCTCCTTCTGGCGCGATCGCGTGTGTCTCGCTCGGCCAGACACTCCGATTCGGCAGTCGTGGCACAGATGTCATCAAACTCCAACAATTTCTTGCATCGCAAGGACTTCTCGCAAATGATTCCATAACCGGGTACTTTGGGAATCTCACGCAGACCGCGGTGCAAAAATGGCAAGCTTCGCACAACATTGTTTCTTCCGGCTCTCCGGAGACGACCGGCTGGGGCGTCGTCGGGCCAAAGACGCGCGCGGCTATCACGGCATGCGGAAGCGCCCCCGTGGGTGCGACGATCACCGCGACCCCTATTGCCGGTGGAGTGCCGCTAAAAGTCGCGGTGGACACTATTGTAAACACTGGCCGCTCATGCACCGCGGCAACGTACGTGCTTGATTACGGAGACAACTCACAGCAGACAATTATTTCGGTGCCGACAGGCTCCTGTGGCGAGATGCGCCAGGTGTACCACCATGTGTATGAACGCGCGGGCACGTTTGCGATATCCATCGGCGCGGGCGGACACAAATCCACCGTCACCATCACAGCTGGTTCGCAGGGGCCGGTACAACAGACAGTGCTTCCGACGGATCTGCCGGTTTCCGTGGCGCTCAACATCCCGGGTACGGTCAAACTTCTGCTTGGGCAGAGTGCGGTATCCGGCACGTTCACCTTGCGCCTTGATGCGCTCCAGGTGGGCACCGACGGCAACGGCAATCCTGTGGCAACAGGCGCGCAAGTGACGGCCACAGACAAGGGCGTGAAGTATCAGCCGTCTATATTCCCAGGATCGGCGACCCAAATCGGTAACTATCTTGTAACCATCACCGCCATCAGCGTAAATTCGGCGACATTCTCTGTTGCTCCATACAACGCCGCGGGCGGCGGCGCCTCCACCGGCATTACCATCACCCCTGGATACAACGGCAACCTCTCTGCGATCTCGGTGCAATTTGGACTCGCGTCGCAGTGCACGCGCTACGAGCTCTCATGGGGTGACACGACGACAAGCGCGATACAGGCACAGGGGTCGTGCGCGGCGGGGGACGTGCAAATTTCTCTTTCGCACACATACGCGCAAAGCGGCAACTACACCATCACGCTCAAGCGCGGTGCAGACCTAAAACAAGTAGACACTGGTTCCGTTACGGTATCTGTTAATTAGCCGACAACATCATCACTATGCGCACCCGCTATACGCTCTTGTTTGTTCTCACTTGCGTTGTTTGTGCGGTGCCCTTGGTACGCGCGAGCGCGCTTACCGACGACGAGATCAGAGTGCAAATAAACACGCTTGTCGGGAGGATACAACATCTGCAGGAACAGATGAAAACACTCACGCTTCCGACCACTACGCCGCCCGCAGTGGTTTCAAACCCAACACCGGCGATGACAGCCCCTCAGCAACTTCCGGCAAAAGCGTGCGCGCGCATAACACGAGCGCTTTCTTTGGGTGCTCGAGGAAATGATGTTTCTGAATTGCAGACGTATCTCGTTGGCACTGGTGATCTTGCCGCAGATTCCGCCACGGGATATTTCGGCAACATCACGCGCGCCGCACTGCGCGCGTACCAAGCGCGCGAGGGGATCGTCTCGGATGGTGACGAGCAGACAACTGGTTGGGGAATGGTAGGCGCGCGTACTCGCGCTCGCATGGCGTGTGGGGGTGACAACGCGCGTGGCGCGACTCTCTCCGTGAGTCAGTCGGGCAAAAGCGTGACGGTGCACACCACAATCAACACGCGCAAGTCCTGTGCCGCTTCCACATACACGCTTGAGTATGGCGACAAGACACCCGCCCAAGACATACCTGTATCCCAAAACTCTTGCGCGGCACAGGCGCTCACATTTACTCACACCTACTCAGCCCCCGGCCAGTATCTTATTTCCGTGACGAACGGCTCTTTGAGCGTGTCGTTGCCTGTTTCCGTAGTAGACGAGATTTCGTGCACACCACCGTCGTTCTCCATCTCCTCGGTACCGGGTGGGATGGTTGGCACAGCGTATTCATTCCCGTTCGTCTCGTTTTCCGAAGACAAAAATGTGAAGAGTCCGCTCAGCGTGACTGCAGAAAAGCTTCCACAAGGGATTGTGCTTTCAAGCAAGGCATCGTCCACGGCTACGTCCAGCAATACAGTGATTCGTTCATGGTCTTTGGTAGGTACGCCGGTACAAGCGGGCAAGTACACGTCCTCAATCACCGCACAAAACAGATGTGGCAGTGCCTCTGTAAAAATCACCATACCTATTGCCGAGGCGGTGCGTGGTATCAACTGTCCTGTATATCAGCAACCAGTGTGTGGTTCTGGGACATCACTGCGATCCAGCGGGTATGACTCCAATGGCTGTATGCTTTCGGCCGTGTGTGTGCCGGACCCGGTGGTGTGCACAGACATTACGTTCCAAGTTCCGCAATGTGCTGTCGGCCAGCATGTGGAAACACCATACAACAGTTCAGGATGTAGGATCGCGCCTGTTTGTGTTTCAGACAGTGCGTTGAATGCGACGCCTTCTTCCGGCGTCACGCCTTTGAGGGTTGATTTCTCTTGGGACAGGGCGCTTGCGCCGACAGGTATAGATTTTGGTAACGGAACAAATAGCACTTGGCAAGACGGTATCCCCAGTGGAATCACCTACACCTACGCAAATCCTGGCGTGTATACAGCTTCTCTCTACAAAATGGTGAACGCGGTCAAGACGATACTCGGCTCTGTGGTGATTAACACAAGCGGCCATGCCGAAGGTGGCATATAGCGTCCGCTGTTTTCTGACTGTCCACATGCTTGGTATAGGAGGTAGGAGGCGATGCCGCCATAATGGGCGGATATGAAACGCATATTTCTTAGTGCGCTCGTCGCGCTCATTATTCCCCTTAGCGCCAGTGCGCTCTCTGTTGACGAGATCCGCGCGCAGATCCAAACACTCATGCAACAAATACAACAGTTGCAGGAGCAAATGAAGATACTTACCACTCCAACCACTACTCCTCCTGTCGCCTGCACGATGGATGCAAAGATCTGCCCCGACGGCTCGGCGGTCGGCCGCATTGGACCTCGGTGTGAATTTGCGGCATGTCCTGGCGGCGGTGGCCCAGAGACTCCCCCGGCATGGTGTATCAAATATGAAAAACTTACTTATGGTACGCGCGGCGCTGAGGTAGTGGCACTCCAAGGCGCTATTGGCGCAGAGGATCTTGGCTCGACCCCTACGGGATATTATGGATCACTTACGAAGAGTATCTGGGACAGAAAGTGCAGGAAAGAGTGCCCTGTGTACGAATACAACTATGCATGTCCAGCTGGTCAACACATGGTGACAGACCGAAATAACTGCAATAAGCCGTCGTGTGTTCCTGACGGAATTACACCCTCTCCTTTGGCGATTTCTGGAGTCTCTGGTCCTCCCGCACTTGCAGTTGGCGAACAAGGCACATGGACTGTAAAAGCGGTTGCAACATCCACAGGGACGCTCTCGTATCGTGTAACCTGGGGCGATGAAGGGCCATTCGCTCAGATCGCGGCACTGGCAGATAATGGTGAATCATTCACACAATCCGCAACATTTACTCACACATACGCACGTGCAGGCACGTACACCGTGCGCTTTACTGTGCGCGATTCTGCGGGAAAGACCGCGGATGCATCGCTCACTGTGCGCGTTGGAACTACACCCGCGAATGTTTGCCCGGCAGTGGCGTTTATATCTGACTGTGCACCCGGATACCATCCAATGAACAAGTACGGAGACAATGGTTGTGTGGTGGGCAACTCCTGCGTGCCCGATGGTCCTATTACGACAAACAGTCTCCCTTCAGGTACGCCTAGATGTGTCGGTCCGATGTCAGGTGGGATTGGATACGGCCAGGATATTAATTGCACACCCACCGCGAACGCGCCGGTAGTTACGGACAATAGTGGTCCTACAGGTGGTGGTATGGGATATCCAACACCTGCCGCACCCGTCGCGAACACGTCGGTAATTACAGACAATAGTGGTCCTACAGGTGGTGGTATGGGATATCCAACACCTGCCACATGTACGGCAAATGGCATGACTTTTGCCGAAGGTGCAACGGTAAGTCAGTGTATCGCCAGTGGCGGTGCATATGGCTGCAATACGTTCACTGTCGTTGAGCCGCGCTTCGTGTGCCGCGGAGGTGTGTGGGTACAATAGTAAGATAACTACTCGGAATGTATCGCACGCGTCGCGGAAGCGACGCGTGCTCTGAGCACCGGATGTTTGGAGAGTGAGACATCTTGCGCGATGAGCGCCTGCGCTTCTGTGCGCGCGGCGGCGATGAGCTTTGGATTCTTGAGCGCTTCCATACCAAGATCGGTAACTCCCCACTGTTGTGTGCCATACAAACTGCCCGCGCCGCGCGTCTCCAGATCAGCCTCTGCAAGCTTGAAGCCATCACTTGATTGTTCCAGCGCGCGCAGGCGTTTGAGACTCGTGTCTCCTGTTGTCTCGGCGAGCAAAAAACAATAGGGCGCATGAGAAGACCTTTGGACGCGTCCACGCAACTGGTGAAGCTGGGCCAGGCCAAATCGTTCCGCGCCCTCTATAAGAATGACTGTCGCATTGGGTACGTTGACGCCTACCTCAACGACCGATGTGGCGACAAGCACCTGCAACTCTCCGTTGGAAAACTGTGTCATCACCTCATCCTTTTCTTTTGGTTTCATACTGCCGTGCAAAAGCCCCACGGTATACTCCGAAAAGATTTCTTTTTGTAAACGTTTTGCCTCCGCCTTGGCCGATTTGGCCTGCACCGCGTTCCATTTGGCAGGGTCGGGCTCCTCAATGCGCGGGCATACCACATACACCTGCCTCCCACTTTTAAGCTCCGAGAGCATTCGCTCGTAGGCTTCTCCTCGCCGCTCTGGAGTAAGCATACGAGTCTGCACCGTGGTGCGTCCTGGAGGAAGTTCATCAAGAACAGAAAGATCCAAATCACCATAGATGGTGAGCGCGAGCGTGCGGGGAATCGGCGTTGCTGTCATAGAAAGAAAATGCGGCAGAGGCGTTTTCTCGTTGCCGGATGTGTGGCCATGGTGGGCGAGCGCTCTGCGCTGTCTTGTGCCGAAGCGGTGTTGCTCGTCCACAATCGCATACGCGAGATGCTGGAACCGCACGTTCTTTTGGATGAGCGCGTGCGTGCCCACGAGCATGGCGATCTCTCCATTGGCCACCCATTTGAGCAACTGTGCCCGTGAGATGTCTGTTGTACGATCGGGAGATATTTTTGAGGGAAATTTTTTGCATCCACTGCCTGTAAGCAGGGCGATGTTGATGGGGAGGTGTTTGAATTGTTCCACGAATGATTGGAAATGTTGTTGGGCGAGGATTTCTGTCGGTGCCATGTATGCCACTTGCAGTGTTCCTGCCTGCGCAGGCAGGCCATTCTTGCGTCCTGGCGGCCGAGTTTTTACCACAGCATACGCCGTGGCCGCGGCGACGAGCGTCTTGCCGCTCCCCACGTCTCCCTCCAAAAGACGGGCCATTGGGTGCGGCTTTGATATGTCGTCTATGATGGAGGTAATCGCACGGCGTTGTGCTCGGGTGGGAGTGTAGGTGAGCGATGCAATAAATTCTTCAACGTGGCTCTCTCCGTTGGTCACGGAGAATGTCGGTTGCGTGTCGTTTTCGGCGCGCTCCTGCGCGCGAATAAGCTGTAGCACAAAAATCTCCTCAAACGAAAATCGTTTCCGTGCGGCTTCGGCGTGAGTTTGTTTTTCCGGAGCGTGCATCCACACCAGCGCCGTACCCAAATCCGGAAGATGATATTCAGTGCGTATTGTTTCGGGGATTGGGTCGGGGATATTCGCACACACGCCGCTGGCGCATAGTTTTTCAAACGCATGACGAAACCAGAGCGATGTGATGCCGCGGCTTTCAGGATACACGGCAAAAAGTTTTGCCGGACCGGATGTTTGTGTTTTCTGTGCCGTGGCAAATATGCCGGAGTCGGTCGCATCGGCGAGTTCCACGTGAGGGTTGGCAAGGTACAGCTTTCCTGGCGTACCGCCCACCACCCCCACTGCGCGCACAAACGCACCCTCTGTAAATTTCTTTACAAGGTACGGCTGATGAAACCACATGACCTTGATGGAGCCGCTCCCGTCGTGGATGACAGCCTCGCCCACGGGGATCTTTCGTTTCCACGACTTGCGCGTTTCTAGTTTTTTAATGACGCCAAAGATGGTGATGTGCGCACCTGGCACAAGGCCTGTGATTGCGTGTTCGTTGCCGGCGGTGTCATAGCGCGCAGGGAAGTGATACAGCAAATCGTGCACAGTCAAAATGCCAAGACGCTTCAGCGCCGCACGTTGCAGGGGGGCGAGGCGAAATACGCTCTCAAGCGATGTCTCTGGAGCCATCACGGAATTATACACAGGTGTCCTTTTTTATTATTGCGCAGATGAGGATGTTGGGTACGATATCACATATCCAACATTATTTAGTAATACTGTTGTTTTTATGGACGAACCAATGGATCCATACATGGGAGATGATCACGAAGACTCTGCGTCAGAGATTGACACAGAGCATGAGGGGCTTGATGAGGATGACGAGGGGGACGCACGTAAACGCACAGATGAGTCCGAGGACGCACCTCCATACCTAGGCGATATGTACGAATAACACAGCGGCACGCACGTGCCGCATAGAGCACAGGCCCCGTGTGGGGCCTGTGCTCGTGTCGTTGTCACCACGCCCTATGTCCGGGGTGGAGTTGTCGGAGCGTCCTTCTTTGTCACAAGGAAAAGATAGATCATCTCCAAAATCCCGACAGTGTTTACGAGGAGAAAAATCACAAACCAGATTTTTTCTCCGCGTTGTGCGGAGCGCCACAGGGCAAGCCCTTTCCATACCAGGCTCCATGCCATGAGTACTATAAAACCAACGACACCGATTGCCGCCCATGCGGGGACTGTGGTGTTCATATACCCGTTTCCAAACTGTTGTATAAATTGTGAGTAGTGCATATGCACCGAGTGTAGCATGTCGCCATCGTCGCAAGAATAGCTACCCTGCGATTGATACCGCCATGTATATCACAGCCATGCCGAGCACTGTCGCAATGGTGGTCCAACGCACGGGATGCGAATGATGGCTCTCTGGCAAAAGCTCACTCGCTCCGATATACAAAAAGAATCCGCAAAATAGGGCAAGAAGCAGGCCGAGTTGTGTAGTTGATACGGTGATGAAGAATGCGGCACATATACCGAGTACCGGAGCGACTGCGTCAGTAAGGAGCCATCGGAGAGCTTGTATACGCGTTCCGCCATGCCGCATGATCATTGAGACGGTGTTGATGCCATCGGAAAAATCGTGTGCCAAGACGGCAATGGCAACCACAATGCCGACAGACACCGACACGTGGAATGCAAGTCCTACACCAAATCCATCCAAAAAACTGTGCAGAGAAAGTGCCCCTGCGCCCCAAGCGCCACGCGCCTCATGTGCATGCGGTTCATTCTCATGGTGATGATGCAAGATAATGAGCCGGTCTAGAATAAGGTACATACCAAATCCGAGCCCGATGAGTGCGGTTGTGGTGGCCAGGTCGTACTGACTACCGATCAATTCTAAAGATTCAGGAAGAAGATCAAAGAATGCCACGCCAATAACTGCGCCCGCAGAGAAGCCAAGAATGAGGTGCAGGCGGTCGTGCAAGCGTAGCGCAAAAAGTCCGCCGAGGAATGTTGAAAGGAACGCGGCGACGGCAACAATGGGAAGTGTCATATGTGACCACTAGTGTACGTGTTTTTGTAGAGTATCGCCACATTGAAAAAGGTGCCTAAGCACCCTTTTCAATATGTTGGAGCGGAGAGGGAGGGATTCGGTCACGGATAATTTTGCTACGCAAAATTTCCGCGACCCCGCCTCCTTCGCTTCGCTCAGTCCGGCCTTCGAATCCCGTCCTCCCAACGAAAACAGCGGCCACAAGGGTCGCGATTTTCATTGGGTGCGGAGAGGGAGGGATTCGAACCCTCGGAACCCTTTTGAGGTTCAACGCATTAGCAGTGCGCTCCATTCGACCACTCTGGCACCTCTCCGTTTATGCTAGGCCGTGTGAACGCCTAAGCTCCTCACGGTTATACCCCTTTTTGAACTTTTTTTCTAGGCGCAGCGATTCTTCGGCTTATGCATGTGCAAGCGCGAGCGCGTGCACATCCGCCCCGGCGGACGCAAGTGTATGTGCCGCTTCTGCGAGCGTGGCCCCGGTGGTGGTTACATCGTCTATAAGTATCACGCGTTTTCCAGAGACATCTTGCGGAGAGAAAATGGCAAACGCATGTTCCATATTTGCCAGGCGTGCGCGCCGCGAGAGACGTGTTTGCGGCGTGGTGTTGCGAATGCGCACGAGAGACGTGTCATGTACCAGCTTGCGCATGTGCGGCGGAAGCTGTGAGAGCACGAGTGATATCTGATTGAAGCCACGTTCTCTTTTTCGCGCCGTATGGAGCGGCAAGGGGATGACGAGTGGCGGATGTGGGGAGAATACAGCGGAGTCAGAAAGCTCTTCGGCAAGGTATTCCGCGAGGAGTATTGAGAGCACATGCGCCGCCCGCGCTGAACCATCGTACTTAAGGGCTTTGATGAGCGCTTCTGTGGCAGGGTGTTCGTATTGCATAAGTGAAACGATACGAATGCCTCTGTGCGAATGTACTATGGGCGTGACAGGTACATGCTCGGGGAGGAGCGTATCCACCACGATACTTCGCGTACGCCTGGGAAGTATCGCGTCAAGCACAGAAGAAAAGACAGACGACAATCTCATGTATACCTATTGTATGCCAGGCTTGCAGTACGTGCGCCGCACGGAGGTGTTATACTTGATATCATGGCGTTTTCTCTCGGTAGCCTCGGCAATATCTTTCGCTCTGCGCTCGGTGGTGCAGAGGGGAGTGTCATTGGGCTTGATATTGGTGCGAGCTCAGCCAAGATAGTACAACTGCGTGCTTCGCACGGGACGGCCGTGCTTGAAACATACGGTGAGATTGCCTTGGGGCCATACGCGGAACAGCCGATAGGAAAATCAGTCAAACTTTCAAACGAGAAGGCTGCCGAAGCAATCACCGATCTCATGCGTGAGGCAAATGTTACCGCACGCACGGGCGGGCTCTCCATTCCTTTTTCATCTAGTTTGGTAACCGTCTTGGAAGTGCCCAAAACAGACGACGAATCGCTCAAGAGAATGATTCCCATTGAGGCGCGCAAGTACATACCAGTGCCTGTCTCCGAGGTAACGCTTGATTGGTTCTTGATACCGGGCGATGAACAAAGCGACGCGTTTGATCGCGTAGAGGCCGACCCCACAAAGACAAACCCAGGACGCAAACAAGAGGTCTTGCTCGCGGCTATCCATAATGACACTGTGCGGGCATACCAGACGATTGCTGGAGCAACGGATATCGCGGTGAAGTTTTTTGAGATAGAGATTTTCAGCTCCATTCGCTCTTCACTCTCGCGCGGCGTTGCGCCGTTTCTCGTGGTAGACATTGGAGCCGCAACCACGAAGGTGTATGTGGTGGAGCGGGGCATCGTACGCGCCTCACACCTGGTCACGCAGGGCGGTATGCACATGACAGAATCACTCGCGCTCTCACTAGGGTGGGATTTTGAAAAAGCAGAACGAGTCAAACGTGAATCCGGCTTGAAAGGTTCCAAGGCATACAGCGAGAGTGAGAATGCAAAAATACGCGAATCATTGTTATCAACACTTGAGCGTCTCTTTTCTGAAGCAAATCGGGTACTATTATCGTACGGGAAGCGGTACAACAAGAACGTGCTGCAAGTGGTGTTCACCGGCGGCGCATCTTCGCTCCCTGGTCTCGCAGAAGAAGCTTCGCGTGTGCTTGGAGTAGAATCGGTCGTCGCAGATCCGTTCGCGAAGACTGAAGCACCCGCATTTTTGCAAAATGTCTTGCGAGAAATTGGTCCTTCGTTCGCTGTGGCACTCGGGCTCGCGCTTCGCGAACTGAAAATTCAACAATAAGTATGGAATCACCTATAAACACCTCATTCATCCCTTCGGAGATCAGGGGCGGTAAGGGCACGCGCGGAGTTGAACTTCCTGGCGGCTCGGATATTTTTGTTGTCCTTTCTGTGGTGCTTTTTGTCGCATCCGTGGCGCTTGCGGCCGGGGTGTTTCTGTACCAGGGGTATTTGCAGACGGCGACCAAAACAAAGTCTTCCGAGCTTGATAGGGCCAAGGCCGCCTTTGAACCATCACTTATCAACCAGCTTACGCGTCTAGACGATCGCATGCTCGCCGGGGAAAAGCTTCTTGAGGCGCACATTGCCCCGACCGTTATTCTGCGCATTTTGGAACAATCCACATTACAGTCGGTAGCGTTTGACTCATTTTCATTCTCTGGTTCGGACAAGAGTAAGATGACTCTCCGCATGCAGGGTGTAGCAAAGAGTGTCAACGCAATTGCCTTGCAGGCCGATCTGTTCGGAAAGACTGGCGTCATTGCAAGTCCTATCTTTTCTAACATCACGCGGCAACAAGATGGCATTCATTTTGAAGTAAGCGCTGTGGTGAATCCGGCCAATATCACCTATGTGCACGAACTTAGTGCGCAGGCCGCAAGCGTTCAGCCTGCTTCCTCACAATCACCGACAGATACAACGTCGCAACAGCAAACACAGGCAACCCAGCCACCAACACAGGAGGGCGAAGGGTCGGCACAACAATAGTCATATGACACGCATTATTATCGCAATCGCTGGGTTGGCCGCCGCCGGGGCAATGTTTTTCGGCTATACGCAACCCACCTACGACACTACGCGTAGCATGCAGGCGCAAAACACGCAGTATGATCAGGCGCTTACAAAGGCGAATGAATTGCAACAGCTCAAGCAGACATTACTTTCTCGGTACAATGCGCTTGACCCCGTCTCACTAGATCGTTTGCAAAAACTTCTGCCTGATCATGTAGACAACGTGCGGCTTATCTTGGACATTGACAGTCTCGCCACCAAGTACGGCCTTGGTCTGGAAAATGTGGAGGTGGGTGCACCGGAGAGCTCTGGCAACACAAAAACCATCGCCGGGACGATCGGTGCACAATCACGAGTGTATGATTCCCTCACGTTACGATTTGGGACACACGGTACCTATACAAGCTTCAGCGCATTCTTACGGGATTTGGAGTCTGGCCTGCGCATTGTTGATGTTGAGAATCTAGAGATTACCCGCGAGCAGATGTTGCCGACAGGTACACAAAGCTACCGCTACAGTCTTACCCTCCGCACCTACTGGCTCAAATAGTATCTATGGCAAACATCATCAAACACAACATCTGGTTATTTATCGGCAGTGGAGTCGTGGTCGCCGCACTTATTTGGTATGGCCTTTCTTCTGAAGGTGGTTCATCAAGTCTGCTCGGATCAAGTGGAGGTACAGGCACATCTGCCGACAGTGAAGTAGTCTCAACGCTTCTTCAGTTGCGCTCCATCACCCTTTCTGGTGCCATCTTCTCCGACCCTCTCTTTGCGTCATTGCGTGACTTCAGTACGGACATTATTCCAGAGCCGGCCGGTCGTCCTGATCCGTTCGCACCAATTGCACTCACTGCAACCACAACGGAAACTGCCGCTACGAAACATTTTCCAATTCCCACCAAGCCGGCCCACTAACGAGCTATGCCCACCGGCACTTCTCGCGACGGGGTATACCAAGGTGGCGCCCAAGTAGCGCAAGATGGCGCGGTGCCGAGTATTACACCGCCGGCGCGCATACCGTACGACACACTCCGATATATCCCGGAGGAATCGGCCACGCACTACGAATTCGTACCGCTCGCATTCGCCGACGGCGTGCTTGAAGTGGGCATCGTTGATCCGGATTCCATAGACGCTCTTGATGCGCTCAACTTTATCTCTCGCAAGACGGGTGTACCCTTCAAGGTGTTTCGGATTACCTCGGAAGATTTCAAACGAGTACTTGGCATGTACCAAGGCCTTGGCGGTGAGGTAGACCGTGCATTGACCGACCTTGAAACTGAACAAAAATCCGCTCTGCGCCCTTTGATAGAAGAAGAAGCTTTGTTGGACTTGAAAGGTGCCGACGGTCGTTTGATTGAAGGGGGCGGTATTCAGGAGGACGCGCCCACCATAAAGATTTTTTCCACGATTCTGCGGTATGCCATAGATGGCAATGCATCAGACGTTCACATTGAGCCGACCAACGCCGGTGTGCGCGTGCGGTATCGCGTGGATGGCGATTTGCACACAAGTGTCGTTCTGCCGCAGGGTACGCATCGTCCGCTTATCGCGCGCGTGAAGGTGCTCGCGTCTATTCGCCTTGATGAGAGCCGCAAGCCGCAAGACGGCCGCTTCTCGGCCACCATAGACAAGCGTTCAATTGACTTCCGTGTCTCTACATTCCCTTCATACAACGGAGAGAAGGTGGTGATTCGTATTCTTGACCGCGATCGCGGATATATTCCGCTTGATCAGATCGGTCTGACCGATCGCAATCTTCAGCTTCTGCGCAAGGCTGTCAAAAGGCCGCATGGCCTCGTGCTTATCTCTGGTCCCACGGGCAGTGGTAAATCCACCACGCTCTACTCCATGCTTGAGGAGGTTGATCGCGAGCACAAAAACGTGCTCTCGCTTGAGGATCCGGTGGAATACTACGTAGATGGAGTGACCCAATCACAGGTGCGGCCAGAAATTGGATACACATTCGCAAACGGACTGCGCACCACGCTTCGTCAGGACCCTGATGTCATCATGGTTGGTGAGATCCGTGACGGGGAGACCGCCAAGCTTGCTATTCAAGCGGCGCTTACCGGCCATTTGGTGCTTTCAACTATTCACACAAATGACGCTGTTGGTACCATTCCGCGTCTTATTGACATGGGTGTGGAGCCGTACCTTATTCCACCCACACTTGTGTGCTCGGTTGCACAACGACTCGTGCGCACCTTGTGTGAAGGAGCCGGGGTAGAACGCGAATTATCCATTTCGGAGAAACGAGAAATTGAAGACCAAATTCAAACACTTCCAGAAAAACATCGTTTTGCGGTGCCGGAGAAGGTGTACGAAGCCGGACGCACGCCGTCATGCCCTACGGGCTTGCGCGGCCGCCGGGCGGTATTTGAAATCCTTGAGATGTCTTCGGAAATAGAGAAAATCATTTTGGAGAATCCGGTTGATTCTCGTTTGTGGACTGCGGCGCGTGAACAGGGCATGCTCACCATGCGGGAGGATGCTATCATGAAGTGTGTCGCAGGCACGGTGCCGTTCTCTGAGGTCAATGCGCTCTCTTCGCTTTTGCTTGCAGAAGAAATTGATGCGACCATCCCAGAAGAGAAAGAATCTGAATCGGCGACACTTACCTAACATATGACTGACGAACCGCAAAAAAAGAAAGTACTACTCGTAGACGACGACCAGTTCCTCTTGGATGCGTACAGCTTGAAGCTCACACACAGTGGCTTTGAAGCATACGCGTACCTCTCTGTTGATGAGGCCCTGCAGGCATTGCGCGGTGGTTTACAACCCGATGCGATACTGTTTGACATTCTCATGCCCGGGAAGGACGGCTTCGCACTTCTGCAGGCTCTGAAGGACGAACACCTTGCACCAAACGCCGCATGGATTGCCCTCACCAATCAGTCCGAGGGGTCGGAGCGGAAGACCTGTGAGTCGCTAGGTGTGTGTCGCTATGTTATCAAGGCGAGCGTTATTCCTTCCGAGGTTGTTGCCATTGTGGACGAAGAATTGGGGAAACGCGCCAAACATGAACATTCCGCGTAGTACAATGCTTTTATGGATTACGAATCAGTGTTAACAAAATACGTGAACGTACTTCTGCACGAAGGCGGGAGCGATCTCCACCTTTCCACGGATGCGCACCCCACGATCCGCGTCTCCGGCGAATTACTCCCAATGCTCAAAGAGTCGGTGCTTACCGAGAAGGATACTGCCGGATTTGTTGACGCGATTCTCACTGCGGAGCAAAAGAAGCGTTTTATGGAAGACAGGGAAATTGACTTTGCGTACAGTGTAGCTGGCGTGGGAAGATTCCGCGGCAACGCGTTCTTTGAACGCGGAGCGATCGGCATTGAATTGCGCTTCATCCAAAAACAAATCCGCACTATCAAAGAATTGAACCTACCGGACATTCTTGACTCGTTTGCCCGTAAGAATCAGGGATTTTTCTTGGTTGTAGGCCCGGTGGGGCAAGGGAAGTCCACCACGCTCGCCGCGCTCATTGAGCTTATCAACACCGAGCGCACGGAACACATCGTTACCATTGAAGACCCTATTGAGTACCTGTACGAACCAAAGCGCTCTCTTGTAGACCAGCGAGAGGTGGGGACAGACACAAAAGACTTTGCGACGGCGCTTCACTCCGCGTTTCGTCAGGATGTTGACGTGATTCTGGTGGGGGAGATGCGCGGACCGGAAACCATCGCCGCGGCGGTTACCGCCGCAGAGACAGGCCACCTCGTGTTTTCTACGCTACATACCAACAACGCGGCGCAAACCATTGATCGCATCATTGATTCATTCCCCGCCGGCCAGCAAGATCAAATCAGACTCCAGCTAGCCTCGTCGCTCGCGGGTATCTTTAGCCAGCGGCTTGTTCCGCGCGTCTCCGGTGGTCTTATTCCCGCATATGAACTTCTCATCAACAACAAAGCAGTGGCCAATCTCATCCGAGAGCGTCGCACACACGAGATTCCGACCGTCATTGAGACATCTTCATCGGAAGGCATGATTGACCTCAATCGCTCCCTTGCCGAGCTGGTGAGTCGCGGCGAAATCAGCGTGGAGAGCGCCTACGCATATTCGCTCAACCCGAACCTTCTTGAAAAGCTTATCTAGCACGTGATACATGGCACTTTTTGCATACAAAGCGTTTGATAAAGCCGGCGCTGAGCGCCAGGGGACCATAGACGCGGTCAACATTGACGTTGCAATTTCCGCACTACAGCGGCGCGAGCTTGTGATTTCTTCCATAGATCCGGCAGATACCAAGACGGGGCTGGACGGCTCAATGCATCTCTTTGAGCGCATCACCAACCGAGACATCGTCATGCTCTCGCGTCAGATGACCACGCTCTTTGAAGCGCAGGTCTCAGCGCTTCGAGCGTTTCAGTTGCTTGCGAGCGAAGCTCGTACCCCCAAGCTTGCCAGCCGTCTCTCTGATATTGCTTCCGATATTGAAGGGGGCAGTACCATTTCCGCGGCACTTTCTCGCCACCCGGATGTGTTTTCCTCTTTTTATGTAAACATGGTGCGTGCCGGTGAAGAGGCGGGTAAATTGGACGAGACATTCGCATTTTTGGCGGATTATTTGGACCGTAACTACGAAATCACACAAAAGGCGACCAACGCGCTCATTTATCCCGCATTCATTATGCTTACCTTTGCAAGCGTTATGGTGCTTATGATGACGCTTGTTATTCCGAAACTCTCCGCAATTCTCACGGAGACCGGCCAAACACTTCCAATATACACGCGCGTTGTTATGGGAGTGAGTAATTTCCTCACCGCGTACATTGTGCCGTTTATTCTCTTGTTTGTTATCGCTGGGGTGTTTTTTGTTCGTTACGGACGTACGGAGCGCGGCACGGCGACATTTTCTCATGCGCGCATGTCTCTGCCGGCTGTCGGTGGTTTGTATCGCAAACTGTACCTTTCCCGCATTGCCGACAACCTCTCCACAATGCTTCGTAGTGGTATTCAGATGCTTCGCGCGCTTGAAATCACGGCGACTGTTGTGGGCGATGTCACCTATGAGCGAGTGATGGGTGTTGTCGCCTCCGATGTTAAAGGTGGACTCTCCGCCTCTGAGGCGATGCGCAAACACCCAGAGATGCCGGGCATTTTTGTGGCGATGGTGAAGATTGGCGAGGAAACAGGAAACCTTTCCAACATTCTTGATACTTTGGCGCGTTACTATCGTCGGGAGGTCAACAACACATTGGATACAGTCGTGGGACTCATTGAGCCGTTCATGATCGTTGCCCTGGCGGTTGGTGTCGCGTTCCTTCTTGCGGCGGTGTTGATGCCAATCTACAACGTTGCCTCCGGATTGTAGTGTTGTCCACAGCGCTCTTGTCTGCACGCCACTTCGGGGGCTATACTGGGAGCACATATGCAATACTCTGATACGCGAGGTAAATCTGCCGCGCATGCCAAGCAGGCTGGTTTTACCCTCATTGAACTTTTGGTCGTCATCGCTATCATTGGCATCCTCTCGTCGGTGGTACTTGCGGCGCTCGGAAGTGCTCGCTCCAAGGGACGTGATGCGCGCCGTCTTTCTGATCTCAAACAAATCGCAAATTCACTCGCCATCGCGGATACGGGCGGCGCGGCTACAGCGCTTACCGTCTCTGGTGGTGGTGCTGTAGGCGCTGGTGCGCGTGTGTCATTGGTGACTACACCGGACTTGAGTGGATACAAAGATCCATCTGGTTCCACCACGGCATGCACTACAGGCTCTACATCTTCATGTGATTATGCGGTTGGGAAGGGGACTCTTGCGACCGCAGGTGCCGACACTCAAACATGGGAAGTGTGCGTATATCTGGAAACGAAATCTGGTCCTCTTACCACAACCGGCGGCATGGTCTATATAGACCAAAATGGCACTATTAAGGCCGGTTGCAATTAATGAATATTCGCGGGACAATTACACTCACGGATATTTAATAACATTCTTCTATGAATACACACTATACACAAGGAAAATCTGCACGGGCAGGCTTCACCCTCATTGAACTTTTGGTCGTCATCGCTATTATTGGTATCCTCTCGTCGGTGGTACTTGCCTCACTCAACAGCGCACGTCAAAAAGGCAGGGATGCTCGTCGCGTCTCGGATATTAAGCAGATACAACTCGCCCTTGAGCTCTACTATGATGCACACAGCAGTTACCCGACAGCGCTTTCTAACGCAAATCTCGTAACCGCCCCGAACAACTATATTTCGGTCGTTCCGTCCGACCCTTCGGCCACGGGCGCTGTTTGTACCACAGGTGCTCAAGCATCATGCTACAAATACGCTGCTCTTGGCTCTGGCGCGACATGTTCCAGTTATCACATTGGTGGAACACTTGAAAACACGTCCAACACGGTACTCAATGCTGATGCAGATGCTACAGCTGGCACCACATGTACGGGTGTTGTCAATAACACCAGCAATGCAGACTTTGCCGGTACTGACCCTGTATACGACGTAAAGCCGTAGTGCTTTCCAAGTTGGTTTTTACAAGACCGCGCAATGCGCGGTCTTGTGCGTTATGATGTACGCATGTTCGTACTCTTGTATGCCACATTTGGCGCCATCATTGGCAGTTTCCTCAATGTACTCATACTGCGGCATGGTACCGGAAGAAATGTACGGGGCAGAAGTGCCTGTGCGGCGTGCGGAAGGACACTTACATCTTTAGACCTTATTCCGATTGTTTCGTGGGTGACGCTTCGCGGCAAATGCCGACAATGCGGGAGTGCTATCTCTGCACAGTACCCGATTGTTGAAATGGCAACAGTAATACTATTCGGACTCATCGGTGGCATGGCATTACCGCTTCTTGCGACTGCACTTGCTTGCGCGATTGCGGCCGTGCTTTTGGCGATTGCCGTGTATGACATTCGCCACACTATTATTCCCGACGCATGGGTGGTTGCCTACACCCTTTTGGCCATCTGTGCCGCTTTTGTAAACGGTGGAAACCCACTCACCATGCTCACTGGCGCTTTCGTATGTGCTGTGCCGCTTTTTGGTATGTGGTTTTTCTCCGGTGGTAGGGCGATGGGACTTGGCGATGTAAAGCTCGCACTTGGCATGGGCGTGCTCCTGGGCCCATGGGTGGGGTTGTTCACAATCGGGCTTGCTTTCGTAGTCGGCAGTATCTTTTTTCTCCCACTGCTTGCGGTTTCCCACATGCGTCACTCTCTCGCCAGCGGGATACGCGTTACAATGAAGAGCGAGGTTCCGTTTGGTCCGTTCCTCGTTGTCAGTTTCTTTATTGTATGGTTCACAGCGCACTATGGTTATTCCGTACCCGCATTTTTAGGGCTCGTATGGTGATGCGTCTCTCTGGTGCGCAGAGAGGGTTTACTCTCGTTGAGCTCATGGTGACTACGGGCATCATGGTCATCATCTCTGCTGTTGTTCTTGCAAACAACTCAGCGTTTGGTGGTACGGTAAATCTGCGCAATCTTGCCTACGATGTTGCGCTCACCATAAGACAAGCACAGGTATATGGTGTGTCAGTAAAGCGCTTTGGTGCGTCGTTTAGCGCGGGATACGGGGTGCACTTTGCTGCAAATGACACGGGGGAGTTTATTTTATTTGCAGACGCGATCTCCTCCAATGGTCTGTATGATACGGGGGAGATTGTAACCCCGCCATCGCCCTACACTTTTGCACAAGGGTACCAAATTGTTGATCTCAATGCTGGAGCGGCGGGTGGTGGTTGTACTGGGGCATCAGTAAGTAACTTGGATATAGTGTTCGTCCGCCCTGAACCAGATGCGCGCATTCGCGCAAATGGAAATGGAACTCTTCTTGACCAAGGATGTGTCGTCCTCCAGTCGCCGCGTGGGGACAGGATTGCTGTTTTGGTAGAGGCAACAGGACAGATATCCGTTACAGCCGCACCACAACCATGACCACTCACACAACATTCATACAAAAACAGGCGGGGTTTACGCTTGTGGAGATGATTGTTGCCGTTGCGCTATTTGCCATTGTGATGACCATTGCCGTCGGGTCGCTTCTCACGCTTATCAACGCCAACAGAAAAGCGCAGGCACTGCAATCGGTCATGGAAAATCTGAATGTCGCCCTTGATGGGATGGTGCGCGCAGCGCGCATGGGCACCACATATCACTGCGGCACGGCACCATACACCACAGTGCAAGATTGCGCCCAAAGTAGCGGCACGGTGTTTGCCTTTGAGCCATATGGAGGTGATTCTGCGAGAACTACCGATCAGTGGGTGTATGCGTATGTGCCCGCATCAGGTAGTAGTGTGGGGTACATCCAAAAATCAGAAGATGGCGGTACTACGTGGATTCGTGTGACGGCTCCAGAAGTCTCTATTGACGATATGCACTTTTACGTCATTGGTTCTCTGCGTGGGTGTTCTGTCGCTCCTTGCGATGTGGTACAGCCCAAAATGGTTGTTACCATAAAAGGGACCGCAGGTTCTGATGACAATCGCACACGCACCACATTCAGTATTCAGGCAACTGCCGTACAGCGTCTCCTTGATATCTAACCCATATGCATATACCCACCGACAAAAAAGGATTTACACTCATAGAAACACTGGTGGCTATTACTGTGCTTACTGTGGCAGTGGTAGCGCCAATGACGCTTACATCACAGGCGCTCTCTGCCGCCATGTATGCGCGCGATCAAGTAACGGCATTTCACCTGGCACAGGAAGCGATTGAGGCGGTGCGTAGTATACGCGATGCCAACATCCTTAAAAACGCTTATGGCACCCAGACAGACATTCTTTCAGGCATCCCGATAGAAAAAAATTTCGTGATTGACACGCGCGACGACAGCGCGGCAACGGTGATTCATGAGTGTACGACCGGTACATGCCCGCCACTTAAGACAGACGGCACGTTTTATGCCTATGGTCCGGTGGGTACGGCAGATATTTATACAGCAGTTCCAGGATGGAGTGACACTGTCTTCACACGAACCATACGCGCATTGTGGGTGGCTTGTCCCGGGGAGCAAACATGCTCAAATCAGGATGAGGTGCGTATTTCTGTTACTGTCTCTTGGCGCACGGCTTCAGCACAGACGCGTTCATTCACCATTTCTCAAAACTTGTATCGGTGGGTGAGTGATGCGACGGCACAATAACTTTTATGCAACGACACACAGGACGAAACACATATCAGCGCGGCTTCACGTTACTTCTTGCGTCACTTGTCTCGTCGGTCGTGCTTGTGCTCGGTGCGTCAATATTTGCCCTTGCCTCAAAGGAAGTAACGCTTTCGGCGCTTGGTCGTGATTCCCAATTCGCCTTTTACTCCGCCGATGGCGCAGCCGAGTGCGCTCTATACTGGGACGTGCGTCATCCGGCACTGACAGACAGCTTGTTCTCCACAACAACCCCTCCCACAACGCTTACTTGCGACACGCAGCCCGCACCCATCACCACTGGCGGTTCATGGCCCACGGGAGTGACGTTTACATTCCAGTACAATCCGAACGGTAAGTGTGCGAAGGTGGTGGTGACGAAACAGGAGACAAATCCGGTAACAACCATTAATGCCTCTGGGTATAACGTCTCATGCTCTGATCTTGATGCCGGATCCGACAGGGCACTTGAACGTTCGGTCCAACTCCATTACTAATGAGGGTATGGAGCAGAAGGAGGCACGACAACGGGTGGAGAAACTCCGAGAACTCATAACGCATCACGCGCATCGGTACTATGTAGAGGACGCGCCGGAGATTTCCGACGCGGCATACGACGCCCTGTTCTATGAGCTTCTCTCTTTAGAGGAGCAGTTTCCTGAGCTCATTGCACCTGATTCTCCCACGCGGCGCGTGGGTGGTGCCGCGTTGGAGCGTTTTGCCAAAGTACGCCATGCGGTGCCGCAGTGGTCATTTGACAACGTGTTTTCCGCGGATGAGATGCGCGAATGGGACGTGCGTGTGCGCAAGTGGGCGCGTGAAGCGGGTTTTGCGGAGAGTGATATTGCCTATACCTGTGAGCACAAAATAGACGGCCTGAAGATAGTGCTCACCTATGAGCGCGGAGTCCTTGTGCGCGCGGCCACACGCGGTGACGGGGAGGTGGGAGAGGACATCACACAAAACGCACGCACTATCCGTAGCATCCCCCTCTCTCTTTCCTATGATATAGACATCACCGTCGCGGGTGAATGCTGGCTCGCCGAGACAGAACTTGCCCGTATCAACAAAGAGCGTGTGGCCGCGCAAGAATTACCCTTTGCCAACACACGCAATGCCGCCGCGGGCAGTTTGCGCCAACTTGATCCGGCGGTGACAGCGGCGCGTCGTTTGGATTCGTTTATCTACGACATTGATGTACTGAATTCTCGAGAGACAGACATTCTCACACCATCCACCCAGCATGAAGAGTTGCTCCTGCTCGCCAAGCTCGGCTTCAAGGTTTGTGACGACGCGCGAGTGTGCAGAAACGCGGATGAAATTATTGAGCTCTACCAGATACTCGCCAAGCGCCATGCCAAGCACGTGTACGGTATGGACGGCTTGGTGATCAAGATAGACAGGGCGGACATTCAGGAGCGTTTGGGATACACGGCCAAGGCGCCGCGCTGGGGCATTGCGTTTAAGTTTCCAGCAGAACAGGCGACCACCGTAGTGGAAGACATTGTTCTGCAGGTGGGACGCACTGGGGTGCTTACTCCGGTGGCGCGGCTACGCCCTGTGCGCGTGGGGGGCACGCTTGTCTCGCGCGCTACACTGCACAACGAAGACGAAATCAGACGCCTGGATGTGCGTGTGGGCGACACGGTTATTTTGCAACGCGCTGGCGATGTGATACCGGACATTGTGCAGGTACTCACAGAACTGCGCCCGACCTCTACGAAGGCATACTCATTTCCGAAACATTTGGCGGCCTGCGGCGGCGATGGCCGCATTGAGCGCATTCCCGGACAGGCGGCATGGCGATGTGTGAATCCGGATTCGCCGGAGCGCCGCCGCAGGGCGCTTGAATACTTCATCTCAAAACACGCGCTTGATATAGACGGCTTGGGCAAAAAGACAGCCGCGCTTCTCGTTGACGAAGGACTTGTCCAAACATTTGATGACCTCTTCACGCTCACTGAAGGCGATTTTCTCGCACTGCCTGGGTTTGCGGAAATCTCGGCGCGCGCCGCCGTGGAATCCATACGCGCCGCTGCGCAGGATGTGCCGCTTGAGCGATTGATAACAGGGCTTTCCATTCCACATGTCGGCGGGGAAACGGCACGCGATCTCGCGGAGCATGTTGGTACCGTCGCACGCTTGCGCATCGCTACAAAAGAAGAGCTGGAGTCCATACCCGGCGTGGGCGGAATCGTAGCTGACTCCATTTGCGCGTGGTTTGCTGATTCTGAACATGCGGCCATGCTGGAGCGACTCCTCGGGCACATACACGTGCGCACTGCGGCAAAACACCAAAAAGGCACGACGCTTGCGGGTAAGACGTTTGTGTTTACGGGTACCTTGGAGAGTATGTCGCGGGAGGATGCAGGGAAACACGTGCGCGCACTTGGCGGGCACGCGGCAAGCGCCGTTTCCAAAAAGACGGATTTTGTTGTCGCGGGTCGCGACGCCGGCTCCAAACTTGAAAAAGCGCGTTCTCTGGGCGTCGCAGTCATTTCAGAAGAGGAATTCAGAAAGTTGTTTCTAGGGTAGTGTAGAGTATAGTGTCGTGTATGGAACAAGGAGGGACACCGAACATTGACGTGCGCGCGCTCGCGAATCTTGCGCGTATCAACATTACGGATGCGGAGGTTGCCGCGCTTGAAAAAGAACTGCCGGACATTCTTGGATTTGTGGACGAAATACAGCATGCGCACGCTTCTGTTTCTGTCGTTACCCCTACCCTGCGCAATGTGATGCGCGCAGACGAGCACCCGCATGAGAGCGGCACATACACAGAACGCCTGCTTGCAATCGCGCCAGCGGTAAAAAACGGCTACGTGAAAGTAAAGCAAGTGCTTTCGCGCAAATAATGCCTATGCCAGATCTCCGCACTCTCACCATTGCAGAAGCGCGCAGGGCGCTGGATGCCGGAGAATATTCCGCGCTACAACTCACCGAAGCCTATCTCGCGGAGATTGCGCAACGTGATGGAGACATCCATGCGTATTTGGAGGTGTGGGCAGGGAGCGCGCGAGAAGAGGCGAAGCATGCTGATGAAATGATCACGCGCGCAGAGCAAGGGCCGCTCACCGGCATTCCGATTGCAGTCAAAGACAATATTTTGATAGAAGGCCGCATCGCAAGCTCGGCATCCAAGATTCTTGAACATTACCGCGCAAGTTACGACGCGACGGTCATTGGGTCATTGAAGGCACAGGGTGTGGTATTTCTTGGACGCACCAACATGGATGAATTCGCCCTCGGTGGTTCTACCGAGAACTCCGCATTTGGCCCGACACATAATCCGCACGATACTACTCGCGTGCCCGGCGGCACTTCTGGTGGCTCGGCCGCGGCCGTTGCCGCCGGCCTCGCACTTGCCGCGCTGGGGAGCGACACGGGCGGCTCCATTCGTCAGCCGTCTGCGTTTTGCGGAGTGGTTGGACTCAAACCCACCTATGGCGCGGTGTCACGCTTTGGGCTTATGGCGGCCGCCTCATCGCTTGACCAAATAGGCCCTATCGCACGTACGGTAGAAGACGCGCGCATACTGTTTGATGCCATATCCGGGCACGACGCGCACGACAGCACCTCGCTTCCGGACGGCGCCTATCAAGCATCTGAGCACAGGCGCGTCATCGGAGTGCCGAGGGCGTTTCTCAAAGAAGGCGTAGACGCAGATGTCTTGAAAGAATTTGAAGCATCGCTTGCACAGCTTGCCAAGGCCGGATACGAAATCAAAGATGTGGAATTGCCGGCGCTTCGCTATGCGCTTGCGTGTTATTACATTATCAATCCTGCGGAAGTCTCAACCAACCTCGCGCGGTATGACGGTATCCGGTACGGACTCTCGGTAGAAGCCGATACTATCGGCGAGACATACACCAAAACGCGTGCCGCTGGTTTTGGGCCGGAGACGCGCCGTCGCGTCCTGGTGGGCACCTTTGTGCTCTCCGCCGGATATGCCGATGCCTACTACCGCAAGGCGCGCGCAGTGCGCGAGCTTATCCGCGCCGATTTTGCGCAAACCTTCACTGAGGTGGACGCGATTGCTCTTCCTACAAGCCCCATCCCCGCATGGAAGATAGGGGAGAAGGCGGATCCTGTGGCCATGTACGCGGCTGATATTTTTACCGTCCCCATCAATCTCGCGGGTGTTCCGGCGATTTCCGTGCCCGGCGGTACGGTACTGCGCGATAACGTGCCACTGCCAAATGGCTTTCAGCTCATCGGTGCCCACGGCAATGAACACGTACTCTGCGCAATAGCACAGGCGGCGGCTCGTTCATAGCGGTACAATACTCTCATGGCAGAAGCAAAAAAGAGCGAGGGCGGCTTGGGTACAACATTTTGGATACTGCTACTTATCGCTCTTGTGGTGGTTGTGCTGTTTCGCTCACTTCCGGGTGTAGTCGTCAACACTATTGGAGACTCGCTCTCCGGAGATGCGACCAATGTACCGGCGGTGGATGCGCCTGTCTCTGCAGAAGGCTCTCTTGCACTGTTTACGTCCCCGGAAGGTGAGATATCGCCATTTATTACTGCGGTACAACAGATGTGGGAGAATATTCTTCCCGTCTCTACGTTTTTCTCACTGCTCTTTGCCGCCGGTATTGTGTATTGTATTGTGCGTATCCGACAAATACGCGCCGCAGAGCGCATGAAGTTTGCCGCCGCCGCGCACCCGATATTTTCTCAAGACGTCAGCTCCGCCCAGCTTCGGTGGAACAAGATTATGGAGCAGACTAATTCAGAGAAAGAACAAGACTGGCGGCTTGCTATTTTGGAGGCCGATATCATGCTTGACGAGCTTTTGGATGTGCAGGGATACCATGGCGATTCCATGGGCGACAAAATGAAACAAGTGGAGCGAGGTGATTGGAATACCATCGACATGGCGTGGGAGGCGCACAAGGTGCGCAACAGAATCGCGCACGAAGGAGCTGACATGGCGCTTTCGGCGCGCGAGGCTCGGCGCGTGATTGCTCTCTATGAGCAAGTGTTCAAAGAGTTTCACTACATTGCTTAAACGTACACTTGCGATGCGTCGTGTGAGAGAGTACACTCCTGTCCAGCGGGGAAGTGTAACGGTTGCACATCAGGCTCATAACCTGAAGGCAGTTGGTTCAATTCCAACCCCCGCAACAAATGTGAAGACAACCGCCCTTGCAGGGCGGTTGTCTTTTGGCTGTGTGGGGGAGCAAGCAAACTGCTTTGCTTGCGTTTGGAATTGAACGCCGGAGCATGTCGCCGATAGGCGACGCGAGGTGTGTCCCGCGGCACTTAGCGAGCGTACGCGAGCTTGCGGTACTGTACCAACATGAGTGGTTACAAAAAACGCCTAAATACTCAGTTCAATTGAAAATATCGCTTAAATTCTGATATCATTTCAGTATGATGCGAGACATCTTCTTGCTTAGTATGATGAGTCCGCTTGAGGAAGATTTGCGAAAGGCACTCGCACAAGAAATTCTCAAGCAAGGTACGACAGTCGCGTATATTTCCTCGAGTCCGCAGAGTGGCAATCGTCCATACTATCAGTCTACTATTGCCGACTATGCCGCTATCAGTCCTGATATTCGCGTCGACTATTTTGATCTCTCGGACATTTTTACAGATGAAATGCTCGCCACACTTACTTCGTATGCCGCCATCTATCTCTCAGGAGGAAATACATTCACTTTTATGGATGCGGCGTGGAAGCGCGGACTTCAGACAATTCTTGAGTGGTATCTATTAAATGGTGGAGTGCTTATTGGTGCGAGTGCTGGGAGTATCATGTGCACGCCATCAATTGAGCTCGCGAAGTTTGGTGACAAGAACGAAGTTGGTATAAGTGACCTTACTGGTTTTGGTTTCGTCGATTTTGAATTTCATCCGCATTTCACAGGCGAACCATCTGAGTACGAACGTCTCGCGGAATATCAACATGCACACGGACGGGAGATCTATATGTGTAAAGATGGGGCGGGAATGCATGTATCTGACTCAGGTGTTGAAGTGTTCGGCGAGGTTTCAAAATTAATGGAGAAATGACATATAGAAATTAAGTCAAATGTCCACTAATCACTAGCCGCCTGTATGAGGTGGCTGTTGTGTATCTGTGTGTGGGGGCAATGCTTGCTCGCAAAATCGGAAGGTATTTGGTATTCTCTGGTTGTTACCTGTTTGCCGGGGTAGCTCAGTTGGTTAGAGCGTAGCACTCATAACGCTAAGGTCGACGGATCGTTCCCGTCCCCCGGCACCAGAAACTAGCGCCATTTGAAGTGTTGGCAAGTTTCGGCTATTCTTGGGATGTTCGGTATTGCGGACGTAGCTCAATTTGGTTAGAGCACTCCCCTGTCACGGGAGAGGTTACGGGTTCGAGTCCCGCCGTTCGCGCATAATCAAACCAAAGCGGCAATAGCCGCTTTGGTTTGTGTTACTGAAGCCGCGGAGCGGCGTCGGGACTTGAACGCCGGAGCGATGTGAGCCTAGAGGGCGAACCGCGAGGCGGTGCCCAGACCGAGGCGAGCGACGGCGAGCCGAGAGTCGCGGGAGAGTCCCGCCGTTCGCGCAAAAGGATGTGTTACCATATCCTCATGACAGGATTTATCACCAATATTGAGAAAGACACGCTGGAGAACAGCGACTATCGGCGTGTGCTTTACACAGCGCATTACAGTCAGCTTGTGGTTATGTCTCTACAACCGGGGGAGGATATAGGCGAAGAGGTGCATGGGCTTGATCAGTTTATTCGTGTTGAAGCTGGCGAAGGCAAGGCAATTCTGAATGGAGAAGAATATACTCTCGCCGATGGTTCGGCTGTGGTAGTGCCCGCCGGGACGCGCCACAACATCGTGAACACATCAGCCGACAAGCAAATGAAGCTCTACACCCTATATTCACCACCAAACCATGTGCACGGTACGGTGCACCACACCAAGGCCGACGAAGCGGAAGAACACTTTGATGGAATAACGTCGGTGTAGTATCCTGCTGGGGCAGTTGCCGATGTAGCTCAGATGGTAGAGCAACTCCATGGTAAGGAGTAGGTCGCCGGTTCAATTCCGGCCATCGGCTCAAGAATCAAATTTAACGGTTTTTCAGAGGCCGAAATGCGCGCGGCGCGGAGCGCCGCGTAGGGGGGAATGGGATTTCCGCGCGCTTCGCGCGCGTGGATTCTGAGGTTCAATCCGAAAACTTTTTGGAGGGGGGATTTTTTGGAGGGGATGTCTTCTGATTTGGATATTTCATCAAGACGCGAAGCGTCTTGTATCCAGTTTCTGACAGGTTCAACCCACGCGGCGGGGGATCGTTCAAGATGGACGATTTGTTCTTCAATCGTCCGGCGCTCTCCAATGAGAGCGCGGCGGCGGGACAAATAATCCTCACGTTCAATATCCTCGGCCACATATAAATCCGTAAGACGTTCAAGTTTGTTGGAAATATCAAAAACTTTGTCCCGCAGTCCTCGAACGGCCTCCGCCGCCGTTTTGGAGGCGCTAGCTGCTTCCATATCAAGCATCGCCGATAAAGGCGATATCCATTCTTGCGGCATGGCGTACTCGCCAAGAAGCGCCGAAAGTTGGGAGTTTAAAACTTCGCTTCGCATCGGCGCTTCTTTGCATTTCACGGCCTTGTTTTTGCGAGTACAGCGATAGTAGGTGTAGTGGTGAATATTGCCGTTTTTCTGGTGCTTCTCTTTCACTTCGACCGTGATGCCCATGCCGCAGAAGCCGCAGCGCAAAAGGCCGCACAGCGGCGCGGGATCGGTTGTGACCGCGAGCGTCCGGCCGCGTCTGCGAAGCACCGCGTTTGCTTTGTCAAAAAGTGATTTTGAAATGAGCGGCGAGTGATTACCTTTATAAACCTCGCCCGCGTAGCGGAAGTGGCCGTAATAAAACGGATTTTGCAAAATAAATGAGATACGCGATATGTGAACGCGGCGATTTCCTTTGGACAGCACGCTAGCGTTCTCAAGAAATACCGCCAAGTCATTTAACGTTGCACCATTCGCGTAGCGTTCAAACATCTCGCGCACAAGCGCGGCGTTCTTTTTGTGGACGCGGATAGTTTTGGTGCGCGGGTCATTCAAGTAGCCGATAGGGGCGAGGCCGGGATATATTCCTTGTCGCGCTTTCTGCCGCAGACCGCGAGCCGTGTTTGCGCTCAACTGGCGAATATACTCATTCGCCATGCCAAGCTCGACGGACATCATCAATACATTGTCATTCGGATAGTGCGAGCGGTCATGCGTTTGAATGTGTTTGATTACACCCTGTTGCAGCAACCACTGCACTTGTCCGCCGTCTACGGGATTTCGCGCGAGGCGATCTATCTTCCAGCAAATAATTCCTTGCGCCTCGCCGCGGCCAATACGCGACATCATGTCGCTGAATATCGCGCGACCTGGAATCTTTGCGGATTTCTTTTCGACCAATTCTTCTACAATCTCTAGCTCATCTTTTCGCGCGATCGCGCGCAACTCTGCGAGTTGCGCTTCGATGGAAAGGACTTGTTTATCCTCAACATCGGTACTTTTGCGGGCGTAGAGGAAGTAACGCATACACGGTATTATATATCTTGTATGAAGACCCTGTTTGTTGACGAGTCTGGCAATCTAGGGGCGAAGGACCGTTACTTCGTTCTTGTACTGCTCGCACCGCACCAGAGCAAGCGCATCGTGAATCTCATGCGGAAGTTTTGCGCCCGTCATAATCTCAAAGAAGTGAAAGCGAGTCGATTGTCTTTCCCGCAAAAGCAAGAGATTTTCAACAAACTATGCAGTGCGAACGACTACACTGTCTCGTACATCGTCTCGGACAAGCACAACATCGACAACAAAAAACTCTTTGAGGATAAAAATCTCTGCTACAACTACCTTTTCTCATTCCTGGTAAAGAAAACAATCAAAAGCACGCCAACGGATTTGTGCATTCTGCTCGACAATCACTCGACAAAAGTGGGCTCCATCAACTCGCTTGCCGATTACATCAAGATAAAGGCCTATACCCAGTTCGGATACCAGCACAATCTCCAGCTTTCGTACACCAATTCCGAGCATTCGAAGATCGTACAAGCGGCCGATGTGATTGCGAACGCAATTTGGGCACACTACAACTACGGGGCGAGCCATTTTTACAATATGCTCACGATCAGCGAATCTATCCGCTTTCCCCAAAGCAAATTCGGGCAAAATCCGAGTATCCACAGCACCCCATCTTCATCTTGATTTCAGCCCCATTTCGGCTATAATAACTGTGATGTCAGTCCTGTGCGGAGCGTATCGCACGTAAGCGACGTGTTCCGTCGCCGAAACACAGGCAGTCAAGAAGAGCCCTGCGGGGCTTTTCTGCGTTTAAGGGAGATTCGCTGATTACACTGTTTTCAGCGAATGGTATTCGTGCGCGGACGGGAGGGTGGGCCAAGCACTCCACTGTGTATTTGCATTTCCCCTCCAAAAACCCCCTCCAAAAAGTTTTCGGATTTGTATTTTTTGAACCTCTTCGACGCGCGAAGCGCGCGGAAATCCCATTCCCCCCTACGCGGCGCTTCGCGCCGCGCGTTTTGCGCCTTCCGAAACCCCTTTGAGTTTGATTCTTGAGTCTCTATTAAAACACGCTCGAACCTATTTTAGCCAGCACGACGCTTGACTTCCCGCCTTCGCACGAGGCTACGGACGGGCAGGCGCGCGCTCCGCGCGCGTGGTGGCTTTGTACTGGAGTGGTCCGATTCGACCTCGTGGTATTTCTTCCCGCCCCGCCGCTCTCCACCATTTTCAATCTCGCGGGGGAATGCAATGTGCGGAATGGGCGGCGGGGCGGGGGCAAATGCCTTAAATTGGCCCACAATTTGTTCACATCTAATACTGGGAGATTGCGTTTCCCGACCACGGAAAACTGATACAATATATGCAATGAATTCGCGCGACGAGCGTAAGCTTTTTTCGGTACGTGACGCCATCCGCGCGACGGAAGATTGGCACGCGTCAGAGGTGCACAAAAAGAATCGTGAAAGGGGGGTACTTTCCTGGGTAGCAGCGATGATTATCGCCATCCCTCTCACCGCGACCGCCATTGGGTTCGCCGCAGCTCCGGCGTCAGTGAGTGACTCGCGGCCCGCACTCGTCGCTTCGGCGAGCGGCGCGTTCTCGAATGCAGCGGAGACGCTCCGCGATTTCTTCGGACGTCTTTTTGGCAATAGCACGGACGCGTACCCTGTGGCCGCGGGAGATGGCTTCGTAGAAGTACCCGCTGTCCTTGCGCCCCAGCCTCTCGCCGCTATTGCGACGACCACCCCATTAGAGAGTCCATCACGACCTCAAACGGGACAGGCAATCGTATATCAGACAATACAACAGCCCGTTATTGAACGTGTCGTGGAAACAGAGCGCGTCGTCACGCAGGGCGGTATTTCGGAAAACGCTCTCGCCGACCGATTGAATGGTCTTGAAAACAAACTCCGCTCGCTTATCTTCTCGCAAGGGTCGGCGCAGAGTGCGCAGACCTCCGCCGTATACAACGCCGTCGCGCAATCGCAACGCATCGACAATCTCTCCAACGTCACGATTACCAACCCCACCATCACCGGCGGCTCCGTCATGGCGACGGCATTCTCCGGTACCATCGGAGTCAGTCAAGGGGGTACCGGCACCACTTCGGCGCCCGCATACGGTCAGGTGCTCGTCGGCGACGGCGCAGGCGGCTACGCGCTCACCGCGACCAGTTCGCTCGGCATCACGGGCGGCAGCGGCGCATCGCTCTCCGACGCGAATACGTGGACTGCGCTCCAACTCTTTTCCGCCGGCGCATCTTCGACTCGTTTCTCCAACTTCGGCACCGCGTACTTCGGCGGCACGGCGACGACTACGATAGACGGCGCGGGCAACATCGTGGGCGCCGGAACGCTTTCGGCGGGCACGACCACCGTCACCAATCTTGTCTCCACCAACACCTCCACCTCCACATTTGTTGGAGGAGTGCAGGCCACAGGATTCAATCTCACCGGCAGCGCGACCTCGACCGCTGCCAATGGCTTCAATCTTGCGAGCGGCTGCTTCGCGGTGAACGGCGTCTGCATCGGCGGGGGAGGGGGCGCTTCCGCGTGGGGCTCTATCACCGGCACGCTCTCCGATCAGGCCGACTTGCAAGCGGCGCTCGACGCACGTCTCACTCTCACGAATTGGTACGCGACGACCACCGACGCACTCGACGAAGGAAGCACGAATCTCTACTGGACCAATATCCGTTTCGACAATCGGCTTTCGGCGACGACTTCGCTCCCGAATATCACGACGCTCGGAGGCCTCTCGACCGTCTCGACCGCGCTCACGGGGTTCCTCAAAGCGACGGCAGGTGTACTCTCCACTGCACTTGTGGACCTCGCGTCCAACGTCACCGGCATACTCCCCGTGGGCAACGGCGGCACCGGCTGGGCCAATCTCGCGAGCGGCACGGTGCTGCTCGGCAACGGCTCTGGCGCGGTTTCCACCACCACGCGCGGCTCTCTCACCGAGACAGGCTCGTCCATCCTCACCATAACCGGCGGCACGGATGCGCTTCTCGGCGGAGGCGCGACGATTCAAGTTGCCCAGTCGTCCGGCAGCACGAGTGGCTTCCTCTCGTCGGCCGACTGGACGACTTTCAACAGCAAGCAAGCGGCACTCGGTTTTACGCCCGCGAACAGCACACGGCTTATCTCGACCACGTATCCGCTCCAAGGCGGCGGCGACCTCTCCGCCGACCGCACGCTCTCGCTCGCGTTCGGCACGACCACGGCGAACACCTGGAGCCAGGCGCAAACGTTCTCCGCCGCTCCGATATTCTCAACGCTCACCGGTCTTCTGAAAGGCAACGGCTCAAGCGCGCTCACCGCAGCCGTCGCCGGCACCGACTACCTCGCCCCCATCACCGGAACGACAGGACAATTCCCGTATTTCTCAGGCACCGACACGCTTTCTGCCACGTCTTCCTTGTACATCGCGACGAGCGGCAACGTCGGCATCGGGACGACAGGGCCATTGGCGAAGATGCATATTTCTGACAGTTCAGACGCAGTAGGTTCATATAGTGCACTTCGATTTTATAAGGGGACATCGTATGGTTTTTCAGATTTCAGCCAATTCTACAACTCTGCAAGCGATTACGGTTTGAATGTGAACAGCGGGCAGCTGGTCGTGAATAAAGGTAGTGGCAACGTCGGCATCGGGACGACGACGCCGCAATCGCTCCTTTCTGTGGGGACATACGGATATGGGCTGGGGCAAACGAACGCCGCACTTGTCAGCAGTAACGACCAACAAACGTTGGGACTCGTCGGTGTCGGGTCTACCAACATCAATTTTTACACATCGGCTACCACGACACGTTTCGGGATCATCAAAGGTCAAGCAGATGGGAGCGGAAGTGGTGGCGCGTTCGCACTGTGGACCAGTAATGCGGCTGGAACAATAACAGAACGCATGCGCATCGACAGCTTAGGCAACGTCGGCATCGGGACGACGAGTCCATTGCAAAAGTTATCGGTTACTGGCACGAGCAGTGTTGTTCCTACTGGATCTGGAGCAGAGGGTATTTTTGCAATCACAACGGGCACTGGAATTTATTCAGATAATAAGTTGGAGTTTGGAGTACACGATGGTGATTATAGTTGGTTGCAGGCACTTCAGGCAACCAGCGGATGGCGTAATTTAGTTTTACAAGGGGGTGGCGGCAACGTCGGCATAGGTACGACGAACCCGGCTTGGAAACTGCACGTCCATGAAACTAGCTCCAATGAGGGTGCTCGACTACAACTAACTAATGCAGATACGGGCGTTACTTCCGGTGACGGGTTCCAAATTCTTTTGGGGGCTACTGAAGATGCTTGGGTCTGGAATTATGAAAACACTGGTCTTCATTTTGGAACAAATAGCACGGAAAGAATGACAATTCTCAGCGGCGGCAACGTCGGCATCGGGACGACGAATCCCAACGAAGGAAAAGTGGAAGTGAAGGGTGGAAGCGTCTGCGTCGACACCAACAGCGACGACACCGCCTCCTCGTGCATCGCAAACGAATCGGATGAACGCCTCAAGACCAATATCACGTCACTGTCGGCAAGTAGCTCGCTTGCCGCCGTGCTTGCTCTGAATCCCGTCGCCTTCGACTGGCGGGCGTCCGATCCGGAAGTGCTCTCGCACTGGCCCACGCTTGGCCGCTACGCCTCTTCCACGCGCTCCATCGGTCTCATCGCGCAGGAAGTGATGCCCATCCTTCCCGAAGCGCTTTCCCTTGAGACCGTGGGCGACGAAGAGGTGCAGTACTTCCAGCTTGATTACGATAAATTCATTCCACTCATCATCTCTGCGATGCAGGAGATGTGGGTGAAGATGCAGGAATATGGCGAGAAAATAGCCCTTATTTTCGAGCGTTTACAGGGGCACGACGAACGCATCGAACAACTTGAAGCCGAGGTCTCTGCCCTCAAATCACAGCTCGGTGGCGCTGCCGCCGCAAGCCCTTCCTCGACGCCGCCTCCTCCTCCGGCTCCAAGCCCTGTGCCTGCGCAAGAGGAGCAGCTCGCGGAATCTGGCGAGAATGAGAGTGTTGAAGAGACCCCTGCCGAAGTTGTCGCACCCACCGAACCAGAAGCCGAAACCGAATTGGTCGCGCCAACATCCGAGCCTGAGGAAGCAGAAATTCCGACCCAAGACGCTGCGCCGGAGTCTCCTCCAGCCGAAAACACCGCGTCCGCCGAAACTCCTGCGACGGAGTAAAAACCATGAAAAAACTGCTCGCGTTCATATCACGAATAGCGGGGGTAAACTCGAAAAAGCGGGAAACTCGTGAGATTTTTACCTCGGAAGGCCGTGATATGGCTAGTCGCTCCAGTGCCGACGCTGTAAAGTCGGTTTACGCTGAATCCCCGAATCCCGAAGAAAAACCAGGACCAGAATCTGTCGACCAATCGGAAAATAACTTCCGCCAACGCGGAGCCGAACGCTGCCCGTACTGCGACTCGACAAAATTCGTAAAGCGCGGCGTGCGGAAGAACAAACACCAACAAGTACAGCTGTACCTGTGCAAAAATCTTCCCGATTGCGGCCGCACGTTCACGGCACAGGATCTGAAAGGCAAGCAGTTTCCGCTCCGCATTGTGATCGAAGGCATGAGCTACTACAATCTCGGTCTCACTCTGGAAGAAACGTGCGCGATCTTGAAAAAGAAATTCGGTGTCGCGCCGGAACCAGAAACTTTGTCCGCGTGGATCGAGGAGCACAAGCAGCTGTGCCGCTTTGAGCGGTTGCGGCCGTACGCGACGAAAATGTATCGCCCGAAGGATATGGTGGAGGTCGTTACTATGGCGCACCGGCAGCTCTATCGTTTTCGCTATCACCGCGCAAAGACGCGGCTCATGCTGGAGGAATTCAAGAACCGTAATCTGAAGCGCGTGAAGGAATATCTCGACGCGGTATCGAGCGAGACGCCGCATCAGTATTTCGCCGACGGCGAGCGCATGAGCGACGTGCGGTCGAAATTCGACACGGCCGACATGATAGTGAAATCGAAGACGAACTACGCCAACCGCCTCGCGGCGTTTGTCTTGCAGGCGGTACCGGAAAACAAGGAGCGGCACGAGGCGGTGCAGCGTTTTTTCCTCGCGAACGACAGCGTGACCGTCGCGACGGAGGTGCCGGTGTTTATCCGTCGCGAGGATGTAGCGCATATGGAGAACGTGTTGAATTTCAAGGTGACGGACAACGGGCTCGTAAAATTCAAGGGCGGCAAGCAAGAAGAGTCATTGCCGCGGCTTTTAACCGGCCACATCGACATCGTGCAAATACGGAACGGCCAAGTGCACATCCTCGATTACAAGCCGAAGGCCGCAAAAGAGCGGCCGATCGAGCAGCTGACCTGGTACGCGCTCGCGCTCTCGCGCCTCACTGGATTGCGCCTCTTTGAATTCACCTGCGCATGGTTCGACGAGAAAGATTACTACCAGTTCTTCCCGCTGCATGTCGTTAAGAAACTCCAGAGCAAAAACAAAGCCGGCAAAACGAAGCGCAAGCGCATCGTGCACTTTAAAGATGGCACGAAGGCAGTGGTGCCGCGCGAGGGCGCGGAAAAAGTTACGATAGTCTGACTATCCTGTATGGCGTACTACGACAAGAAGCAATATTCGTTTAAGCCAAAAAAACCTGTCCGCACGTTTCGCGATCTCGAAATCTACCAAAAAACTATTGAGTGCGCCGTGTTGATATCGAAAGATTTGATGCCGAATCTCGTGCGGCAGAAATATGCGTATGCCGAGCGGCTGGTGGATTGTGCGATGTCCGTGCCGCTTCTGGTCGCCGAAGCTCATTCGCTACGATTCGCGGACTTCGCGCTCGGCGTCGGATATTTGGAAAAAGCGATGGCTGGTGCGAACAAGATGGTCGTCTACCTCGAACATGTGAAAGGCCTGTACGGCTCAAAATTCGACCAGGGGCTTGTAGACGACATCATCGGAAGATATACCGACTCTCGCGTGAAGATGTTCCGGCTGGAGAAATCGTGGAAGAAGTTTCGGAGCGAGTATAACGACGAGGAGAAAGGAAAAGGTACGGGGGATTTTAAGTACTGACCACGGGGAGCCCCGCCGTCTCCGGCGCGAAGCAAGCTGGAGACGGCGGGTTTGCGCGCGCATGGGTGGTGTGGGGCAAGCGCATCGGCTTCGCGCCTCGGACATTTCCGCTAGGGCGTCCACGCCCTTGGATGAGCGCCGCCGTTAGTTTGCAAAACGGACTCAAGAATCTTGCCACGAACACACTTTTGAAAACGAGGATGGGGGTTGGCGACGACGGTTGGCCGAGCCCTGCCCGGCTCTGCCGGGCGCGCCGCGAAGCGGACGCGCGAGGCGAGGAGGAGCTGGGGGGAGGATTCCTTCCTCCCCCCAAACAGTTGCGTGCCCGAGCCAGCCGCCCGCAGGCGGCACTGGCGAGGAAAAGCACGCTACCTAGACATCTAGGCCCGAGTAGCCCTAGCGGAAATGTCCGAGGCGGATGCCGAGGATGGACCCCATGGGCTGGACGCCACCAAATAGCATGAACGAAGGCACCACTTGGATTTGAGTTCTGCATTTTCTTGAGCCGTTCAACGGCTCATCAACTTGCTATCCTGAGCCATTCGCAACGGCTCAGGATTCCGCATCGAACGGCTCACTTCTTTAAAGCCAACGGCTCAAATGGGAAGAAGTGAGCCGTTCGGGGTTTGCGCCGCCCCCCACGAAAAACAGGAGGCCGGACACCCGTTCTTTTCCTCATGCATGAAAAATCGGCGGGGGAAAACGAATGGGCAAAGAACGGGTGGCCCGGCCATCCATCGGTGGGGGCGGCGACCGGCGACGCGGTACTCCGCGCGCCGGAGAGTCACCGCGCGAGCGGGGCGTACGAAAAAGTTGCAAGCCACCACGCACGCGGAGCGTGCGAAGTCAATCAGAATGCTGGCTAACATAGGTTCGAGCGTGTTTTAATAGAGACTCAAGTTTCAAAGAGCTCCGATGTGTGCGTGTCTCAATCAACTGCAGACCATTTTTATATAGATACCATGGTATGATGCCTGCATGGTTCATCTGAAGAAACCTCGCACACCATGTTTACGTTGTGGAAAGGAGCCAGATCGCTCCTACTACAAGTATTGTAGCAACGTATGCCAACTTGAATACCAGCGACAAATGTACATAAAGAAATGGCAGGACGGGGAGATCCTTGGCTTACAAAGTATTGGCGTGGTCTCCACCTCCATAAAAATATATTTGCGTAAAAAATTTGGGAATAAGTGTTGTATATGCGGCTGGTCAAAGATAAATACAAGAACCGGGGAGGTTCCATTAGTGGCCGACCATATTGATGGTAATTGGCGAAACAATATTGAAAGCAACCTTCGCCTACTCTGTCCCAATTGTGATGCACTAAGTCCAACATTTGCGGGATTAAATCGCGGTAATGGGAGGCCGCACCGCGCACTCAGTAAGCGAGCACAAGAAGGAAAAGTACTTAGGAGGAAATATCGCAACAAATCAAAAGTATGATATATTCGCAGTGCATTGCCGACCTAGCTCAACGGTAGAGCAACGGTATCGTAAACCGTAGGTTCGGGGTTCAAATCCCCGGGTCGGCTCCAGATGGACACCACAACTGCCGCACGCATTGCAGAGATAGAAGCGGCGATGGCCGCGCCCGATTTTTGGAATGACAAAGACAAGGCACAGGCAATTCTGAAAGAATATCAAGATCTCAAAATGCGGGCGCAAGGCGCGCAAGGATACGACAAGGGCGATGCCATTCTCTCTATTGTCTCTGGTGCCGGAGGTGATGACGCGGAAGATTTCTCACGGATGCTTCTGGAAATGTATCAGCGATACGCCGCCGAGCAGGGATGGCGGGTGCTCACCATGTCGTCCAATGAAAACTCCCAGGGCGGGTATCGGAGTGTGTCGTGCGAAGTTCTTGGCTCTGGCGCATATGGGGCGCTCCGGCGTGAAGCGGGCGTGCACCGGCTTGTGCGCATGTCACCGTTTAATGCCGCGGGCAAGCGGCAAACGAGCTTCTCACTCGTGGAAGTGTTGCCGAAACTTCCAGACACGGGCGATGCACATATTCCGGAAAGTGAGTTGGAAATCACATTCGCTCGCAGTGGTGGCCCGGGCGGGCAAAATGTAAACAAGCGCGACACCGCGGTGCGCGCCACTCACACGCCGACAGGCCTCGCTGTACACGTTACCTCGGAGCGCAGTCAAGCAGACAATCGCCAAAAAGCGCTGGAATTATTGCGAGGCAAGCTCTTTCAGATGCGGGAAGAGGCGGCACGGGCGGAGGCGCGTGGCCTTTCCACCGGCGCGGCGACCAAGATTGAGTGGGGAAGTCAGATTCGCTCGTACGTACTGCACCCGTATCAATTGGTAAAAGACCATCGCACCGAACACGAGCGCCGCGACGTGGACCACGTACTTGCGGGAGACATTCAATCGTTTATTGATGCCGAGAAAACTTTGGATGCGCAGTAATGGGCGGTATACTAGTACGCATGATTTACTACGATCGCGTGACCAAGTTCTACAATCAGATGCCTGCAGTGCAGGACATCACACTTTCCATTGATCCTGGGGAATTTGTGTCTATCGTTGGACATTCTGGCGCTGGCAAGACCACACTTTTGAAACTTCTTTTTGCCGAGGAGCGGCCTACGGAAGGCTCAGTCTTTTTCGGTTCGCGCTCCGTTTCTGAACTTCCTCCCAAAGACCTCGCCTCATTGCGCCGCTCTATCGGTACGGTTTTTCAGGATTTCAAATTGCTGCCCACGAAGAACGTATTTGAAAACATCGCCTTTGCGCTGGAAGTAGCAGGCCGCTCCGACGAAGACATCCAGGCCGATGTGCCGCACGTGCTCGGACTCGTCGGTCTTTCCGACAAACTCTGGCACTTCCCACACCAGCTCTCTGGCGGAGAACAACAGCGTGTCGCCATCGCGCGCGCTATTGTCAATCAACCGGACGTTCTCATAGCCGATGAGCCAACGGGCAACTTGGATCCGCTCAATACTCATGACGTAGTGCAGATTCTCAAGAAAATTAACGACCTCGGTACCACGGTCATTCTCACCACTCACAACAAAACCGTGGTGGATGCCGTAGGACGCCGCGTGGTGACAATGGATCAAGGCAAAATTGTCCGCGACGACAAAGGCGGGCAGTACGTACTCTAATGGTAGTATTACCGTATGTCTGTCTGGCTTAACATCAAACGCATCGCCCGATATGGGTTTGTGGGTCTCGTGCGCAACGGGTTCGTGTCGCTCGCGGCAATATTCATCCTCACGGTAACGTTGGGGACGCTTGCGAGTATTATGATGGTGGGTGCTGCACTGCGCTCCACACTGGATCTCTTTGAACAGCAAGTGGGTGTGACGGTCTACTTCACCACCTCTGCGCAAGAAAATCAGATTCTTGATATCAAGAAGAAACTTGAGAGCGTGCCGGAGGTGGCAACGGTTACGTACACATCATCTGCCACTGCGCTGGAGCAATTCCGTTCGCGTCATGCGACAGACCAAGTGATTTTGCAAGGCCTTGATGAACTCGGCGAGAATCCGCTTGGTGCGTCGCTTTTGGTGCGCGCCCGTGCGACGACGCAGTACGAATCTATCGCGAAATTCCTTGACGCTGAGATCGCCGCAGAAGGTGATCGTCCCATCGTTGCCAACGTAAACTTTGACGAACATAAGGCGGCGATAGAACGCCTCACCAACATCATTGAGACTTCGCGCGCTGTTGGCTTTGGGCTTGCTATGGTGTTTGTCATCGCGTCCATTCTCATCGCGCTCAACACATTGCGTCTTGCTATTTATACGGCGCGCGACGAAATCGCCGTCATGCGACTGGTGGGTGCTGGTCGTTGGTACGTGCGCGGGCCATTTATGATCGCCGGCGTGCTGTACGGCCTCATTGCCGGGATTGTCGTTATGGTGCTTTTGTATCCGCTTACGGCGTGGCTTGGGCCTGGCTCGCAGGCGTTTTTCGGGGCATTCAATACCCTCACATATTTCACCGGCAACTTCGCATACCTATTCTTCGTGATTGTCGGCTCGGGGGTCGTTCTCGGTGCAATATCCAGCTTTATAGCCGTGCGCCGCTATCTGCGCGACTAGTCTGGCCATTTTTGCGAGCTGGTAGTGCATCGCCCGCGCGATGGACGGTGTTGTCCACAGGAGGTGCAAAGATACTCGTCCACAAGAGAGGAGTATGATGGTGGCAATATGCGTGCGCGCACCGATTCTCACCGGTACATTTTTGTCGTGGGCGGCGTCATCTCCGGCGTCGGCAAGGGTATCGCCGTTGCCTCCATTGGTAAGATTCTCACCGCGCGCGGGCTAAAGGTGAACCTTGTAAAAATTGACCCATATCTCAATGTGGATGCGGGCACCATGAACCCCACTGAACACGGGGAGACGTTTGTGCTTGACTCTGGATTAGAGACCGACCAAGACATGGGCAACTATGAACGATTCTTGGGGCGCGACGCCATCCCAGAGGATTACATGACAAGTGGCATGGTGTACAAGGCGGTGATAGAACGTGAGCGCAATTTAGGCTACGGTGGCAAATGTGTAGAAACACTTCCGCACGTACGTGATGAAATCATAAACCGCCTTGAACGCGCGGCGGCCGCCTCAAAGTCGGACATCTCCGTGGTGGAAATAGGTGGCACGGTGGGCGACTTCCAAAACGCGCTTTTTATTGAGGCCGCGCGCGTCATGCACCTTAAGCATCCCGAACACGTGCTCTTCATTATGGTGTCGTATTTTCCGGTGCCGAGCACGCTTGGCGAAATGAAGAGCAAGCCCACCCAACACGCGATCGCCGCACTCAACTCTTCCGGCGTGCAGGCCGACATCATCATCGCGCGCGCCAATATGCCCATTGACCACAAGCGCAAAGAAAAACTCGCGCTTCTATGCAATGTGCGGCCCGAGCGAGTAATCTCTGCGCCTGATGTTTCTTCCATCTATGACGTGCCGCTAAACTTTGAGCGCGACAATCTTTCGGAGACGCTTCTCACCGCGCTTGGGATACGCGCGCGCAAAGAGCCAGACCTTTCAGAGTGGAAACGTTTTGCCAAACACGCGCACAATGGAAGGCGCACGGTGAAAGTGGCCATCATCGGCAAATATTTTGATACAGGCGACTTTGTACTCTCCGACGCATACATCTCCGTGATTGAGGCGCTCAAATATTCCGCCTATGCACTTGGGGTGCGGCCAGAAATACATTGGCTCAACGCAAAAGATTTTGAGAAGAACCCGAAGACAGTTTCCGGTCTTTCTGCATACGACGGCATCCTTGTGCCCGGCGGTTTTGGCGAGACGGGGATAGAGGGCAAGATTAATGTCATTCGTTACGCGCGTGAGAAAAAGATTCCTTATTTCGGTCTCTGCTATGGTATGCAGTTGATGACAGTAGAATACGCTCGCAATGTGGCCAAGCTCTCTGGCGCTCACACCACAGAAATAGATCCACAGGCGTTGTATCCGGTGATAGACATTCTCCCCGATCAAAAAGAGAAACTTGCCCGCAAAGACTACGGCGGCTCCATGCGTCTTGGTGCGTACCCATGCTATCTCAAGCAGGGCACTGTGGCGCGCGCCGCCTATGGCGAAGAGATGATTTCGGAGCGCCACCGCCATCGCTTTGAGGTGAATCCTGCATACATTGAGCGTATAGAGAAGGCTGGCCTGGTGTTTTCTGGTGTTTCGCCCGACAAACGCCTTATGGAAATTGCCGAATTGCCTAAGCGTAAACACCCATTTTTCCTTGGTACCCAATTCCATCCAGAATTCAAGGCACGGCCGCTTTCGCCACACCCGTTATTCACCGCCTTTCTGAAGGCCGCGATGCGTTCGTGATAAAATCTTGTTATGACATTTCCTCTGCTTGTTTTATTGGCGCTGTCGCTTAGCGGCGTTGCCTTTGCCGGGTATTTGAGCGGCGTGAAGTTTTTCTCGCAAACATGTGCGTTCAACGAGCACTGCCCGTATTTCCTTGGATACCCCGCATGCTATTTTGGACTTCTCATGTATCTCGCTCTTGCGACACTTGCGATTTTTATGGCCAACGGCTATCTTGGCATGCGCTCGGGCGTGCAATGGATGCTTTATGTGGCTATCGCTGGCACGCTATTTTCCGGATACTTCACCTTTTCTGAATTGCCGACGATATTCTCGCGCGGCTTCAACGCCTTTTTGCTCGGGCTTCCCACCTGCGCATGGGGACTTCTCATGTACATCGCAATTGTTCTCGTCGCACTTTACACACTCCGCACTCTTCCGGCATAACGCCATCCTTTAGCCTCCTGTATGCATCGCCTGGTAGTGGTGGTGGCTGTATGTACCGCATGTATCGGGGTCGCCGCTCTGGTAACGGTACGTCCGAACCTTGAATACACCAACGCGCCCATTCCTGTCTCCACAGTAAAGACACCAGGGCGCGCCACGACGTTTATCTTTGGTGGCGACATTATGCTTGATAGAACGGTGCGCACCGCACTTGAGAGAAATGGGGAAGATGCACTCTTTTCTTGCCTTGATGCCGCTCTCGCTTCGGCTGATTACACGGTCGCCAATCTTGAAGGTCCCATTACAAATAATTTCTCAATGAGTGTTGGCAGTGTCATTGGTTCGCCCGAAAATTACGTATTCACTTTTCCTCTATCCACAGCCGCGCTTTTGGCGCGGCACCACATGAGCGCGGTTTCCCTTGGCAACAACCACATCCTCAACTTCGGGCGCAGTGGTTTGGATTCCACACTTGCCGTGCTTGATGCGGCCGGTGTCGCTTCTTTTGGTGAGCCATACGGACACAGAATTGCGCGCATGCCGGGAGAGGTGGGCACGTTCTCATTGATCGGATACAACGAATTTGATCCGGCAGGATGGCGGGCGGCCGCTTCCACCACGGTGGAGCAAATACATACCGAAGCCGCCGCCCTGTTTATACCTATCGTATTTGCGCATTGGGGAGAGGAGTATTCTTCCACCACGCCGCGACAACGCGCGCTTGCGAAGGAGTTTGTAAGTGCGGGTGCGCGCCTGATTCTTGGCGCGCACCCGCACGTCATCCAAGATCACGAATACATGGGTGCCGTCCCCGTGTACTATTCGCTCGGCAATTTCGTATTTGATCAATATTGGAACGAATCCGTACGCACCGGACTTCTACTTGCCGTGTCTTTTGCCACAGACGGCACCATACAGACACAGGAGATGCCGATTCGCATCGGCCCCGGCGGCCGTCCCTGCCTTGTTGAATAAAGACCGAACATCGGCTATTCTTCGGTACACATTGGGAGATCGTCTAATGGTAGGACTACTGCCTCTGGAGCAGTGTATCTTGGTTCGAATCCAAGTCTCCCAGCCAAGTCGTGATAGGGTATCCCGCCCAAGAAGCGTCGCTTAGCAAGGTTGCGTGAGGTAATATATAATTTAAATATGGATGCAACGCGAAAAATAAATACTGATTACTATAATACTAATGCCGATGCGTGGGCTACAAAGAAAACCAATTCTTTCTATCACGAGGAAGGCTTCCGCAGGTTCCACGCTCTTCTCAACGACGGCGACTCTGTTTTGGATATCGGGTGCGCGTACGGCATCCATGTACCGCTCTTTCTGGGTATTGGAAGAAACTTAACTTATGAGGGCTTTGATATCAGCGAGAAAATGATCGAGATAGCTCGCTCGCACTATCCTCAACTCACTTTCTCCGTGGCGGATATTCTTTCACCGGATACGCTACCGAAGAAAAAGTTTGAGGCATTTTGGGCGGGAGCTGTTCTTATGCATATCCCTGAAGAGCAGTGGGAAGAAATGATCGGTAATATAGAAAATCTCAGTAAGCCTGGAGCGATAGGATATTTCACGTTGCCCGATGCGCGTCCTAACGAAGCGTCTGAAAAGGATCAACGACACTTTTCACTGATTCCTAAGGAAAAGCTTGAAGAGATGCTCACAAAGCGTGATTGGAAATTCTTGGAGCATGGTGGCTTTTCCGATGATTCAAGAAACATTTGGCATTGGTATTTAGTTCAGCTCCCATGACATTCTTGATAAGAAGCGTTACTTCTTATAGCGCTCGAGTCGCGTCGATTTGGTCGTGTAGAATGTAGCTGAACCGCCTTGCAGGGCCTAACCGACCACGGTTCCAGCACGAGACGGCCAGCCAGTTTGAGATAGGTTCGGACTTCGAGGAGTATAGAATAATATGTTGACAAAAAATTATAAACAAACAGTCATTAATGTTTTGAATGAGTATTTGACGGCTGCAAGGATTTGTATAAAATCCTCTCCTGAAGTTGGGGAAGGTTATACAAAACAAGATGTATTAGGGTTCCCGACAGCGACGTTACTATTATGTATTATTGATATAATTGATATTGTCAAATCGAATTCACCTGAGCATTTTACAATTTTGGCTAGTAAAATATTTGGCGATATATCCATAAGCACTAAAGCATCGAAAGACTTATACGAAGCATATAGAAATGCTTTTTTACACAATGGTGTACTAATTGAAGGCAGAAGAATATCAAGAGGAGATGGTAAGGGTCAACCGTTTATTATAAATGCAGAAGATAAAGTTGAAGAGATCGAGTTGGTTTCTTTTTTACAGAGATGTGAACTGGCCATAAAAAATTTTGAATCTTCTACAACTGAAGAAGAAATTTTAAAAGTTCCTGGTATAAATAAACATATTGAGTTCAGATCAATCAATAGTTCAAAAACTAATATTTCCAACAAAAGTAGTATTTTAGGAATGTAACTGTTTCTTCGTATAGAACTGTATTCCGAGGAGCATCGAGAAGCTGTACAATCACTTTATGAAGTCAAAGGTCATACAAATGTTAGTTCCGGAGGGAAATCCCAACGGAATGAAAATCATTGAACTACCTGGGTGGTCTGGTAAGTGTTTTATCGTTCCTCGACAAAATCTAAGGGAATTAAAAGATCGTTCAGAGATAAACCAGCCAGGTCTCTACCTTTTATTTGGTGTTGATGAGGGATCTTCGGATGAGCTAGTTTATATCGGTGAATCAGAAAATTTTTATAGTCGAATTGCTAATCACGATTCAAACAAGGATTTTTGGAATATCGCGGTAATTTTTACGGGAGGACTCAACCGAGCTTTTGTTAAGTATTTGGAATACAGAGCGACTACTATGGCACACGATGCTGATCGTATGGTTGTGCAGAATAAAGTTCAACCGCAGGAAAATACACTCTCGGAGAGCGAGAAAGTTATCGTCGAACAATATTTTGAAAACGTACAATTTGTTTTAGGTGCTATTGGTTATGAAGTTTTTGAAACGGTAGCCGAATCAATTTCGGATGCAAAGTTGTATCACTTGAAAGCAGAAGGTGCGGACGCAAAGGCTCAGTTGCTTGCAGACGGAAGCCTAAATGTTCTTAAGGGTTCGCTTGCAAGAATCAGAGAAACAGAATCATTTTTTGGTTGGTCACAAGCCGCACGCAAGCGATTTTTGGAGGACGGTACTTTTACTGATAATGGAGATGGTGCTTCCTACGTTTATACAAAGAATGTGCTTTTTAAAAGTCCTTCGGCTGCAGCAGCAACCACAACAGGCAGACCAATCAACGGATGGACTGCATGGAAGGATGACGCTGGAAACACGTTAGATGAAAACCTCCGGAAATAAGCTAAAGACTAATTACTTTATTAGCAAGTTTGATTTTGCTTTTTAAACAACCGAGCAGTTCTCGCGTCTAGGACGGAGAAACCACATAAGCCAACTATTCCGTCATCGCATACCCGCCCATCTAGTGATGATGACTGTGGGTCGACTCGCCTGAGTGACCCTTTCCTTCCATACCGGAAAGCATGTATGAAGCGATAAGGGTTGTGATCGGTACGCCGATGATTAAGCCGATGCTTCCGATTAGAATACGAACCGCTTCCGTAGCAAACATCTCACTGTTGAGTATTGAAGCCAAATTGCTTGTCGTCGAAGTTTGTTGAACCAAAAGCAGTAAAGGTAAAGCTACGCCGACATACGCAATGGCGAGAGTATTTACGAGAGCGCCTATGTGCTCTCGTCCGATTCTGATAGCTCTTTTGTATATTTCTATACGCGTCATATGTCTGCCAGCTCTAAAAAGCTCCTCAACAGCTATAGCTTGTCCGATTGCGATGTCGTACAGCACGCCGAGAAGGCCAATCATAATGCCGCCGAACAGAAGACCAATCATATTGATACCTCCATGAGTATTGAAATTAAGATAGACGTTTTCCTCAGTCGTATAGCCGCTCAGGTGCCCGATGTGAACGACATAATATGCGCCAAGCCCGGTGATAATCACGGTAACGATCATTCCTAGAACGGCCGAAGATGTCGTTTTGTTGAATCCGTGCGTTATGTACGAACCCAGCACGATAATCAGGGATGATACGCCGATGCTTACGAGAATTGGGGAGTAGCCGCCCAGGATACCCGGAAGAAGTACGAAAAGAATTAGGGCAAAGCTACCGATCAAACTCGCCAAGCCTCGGATGCCTTGAATGCCGCCGAACATAAAAAGAAAGACGAGGAACACAATTACCAAACCGAGCAGAACGTTGAGGCGGTACGGATCGGAAACAGTCCAGTAGTCGGATCCGTCCAGTAGGTTGATTTGGTGACGAAGAAAGAACATGTCTCCCGTGTTTAGCTGTGTGTAGTCGTTCTCAATGGTTTTTATTACTCCCTTGTCCGGGCCATCTAGTACTTCTATTTTGAGCGTCTGGGTTTTTGAGGGAGTATCGGTGCCCGGAATCGTAAAGTCCTTCTGACTGATTATTTCCAACACTCGCGCCTTTTCAATGTACACAGTGTCCGGCACCACCTCCGCTTGGGCATATGCGAGCACGGGACAAAGTAGTGGTGCGGTTAAGAAAAAGGCCGTGATAATTTTCTTTACTGCCATGTCTTAATTATACGCCGATTACTTACTCCGTAGTTGGCACATTAAAGAAAATTCTGCTACCGTTGGAGGGATGGACAAGTGGCAAAAGGAGTTGGACGCATGGTTTAAGCAAAAGGGGTGGGAGTATTGGGAGCCGCTCGCCATTACCACACGGCTTTTTGAGGAGGGCGGGGAGTTCGCCCGTCTCGTCAATCACATATACGGACCCAAGAAAAAGCGTTTGGATGAACATAAGCAAGACATGGAAGAGGAGCTGGGAGACATCATCTACACGCTCATATGCTTCGCCAATTCGCACGGGATTAG
>CBFHTW010000001.1:0-56442 GCA_965659025.1 Minisyncoccia bacterium | reverse complement strand
TGGGTTCATTATTGTGCTTGCGGCATGGCTTGTGGTAGACACCATCATGCATGTGCTCACAGGCACGCAATTTGGGGACGACTGGAGCAAGATTTGCTAGTCTAGGAGAAATCGGGTATAGTCGCACCACTATGTCGCAGGATCAGCTCATCAAACTGGCATGCACCAAGTGCGGCCGCACCAATTATTGGTCACGCACGAACAGAAAGCTTGTGGAGCGCAAAATAGAACTCAAGAAGTTTTGCCGTTGGTGCCGCGCGCACAACAAGCACAAGGAGGTCAAAAAATAGTCGCGCAGTGGCCACTGCTGGGCTATACTCAAGCGCACAGGGCGCTTAGTTTAGTGGTAGAACAGCGGTCTCCAAAACCGCCAGTGGGGGTTCGATTCCCTCAGCGCCCGCACCCAATGGAAATTGCGGCCCTTGTGGCCGCTGTTTTCATTCATGATTCGTTTCGCACCGCGCTGGAAGAAGTTGTAGCCCATCGGAGTGCCGCCTTGGCATCGAAGAACCAGCGGATGTTTTTGTTGTCTAAAACCTCGGCTTCACTGAGAATATTTCCAAATTAAAAAAGTCGGCATCCTAAAGGATGCCGACTAGTAGTGCTCGAGTTCGTCGTTGTAGCGACGAGGTCTCGGGTGAGCTGGAAAGTTGAGGCCAATGTTTACGCTGTATACGAGAGCCGGCCCTTCAATGGGAAGACCGTTAGAGCTACCGCGATCTCCGCGCAGTTGTTTTTTAACAGCGCGGTAGGCACGGTAACAAGCCTCTCCGAAAGAAGGAATGTTGCTCAAATTTACCACCTGAGTTTTGCACTCGCCAAAAAGTACCTCAAGTGCTTCTTGGAGAGACCGAGACTGACAGAGAGTAAAAAGGCGACCTTCGTACATAATCAACGTAGATTCCATGAACCTGTTCGTCGGTTCTCTTCCTTCTCCTTGTTGTTCCAGCAGATTATATGCTTTCTGCTTGAGTTGTTCAGAGACAAGTCTCCGTTCCGGTGTGAGGTCCATGCGTGCCAAGATAACTCGCAAACGATACTCTATGAACCGGAACTTGCCATTCAGCTCCGCCTCCGCTTTCGCGATGGCGGCTTTCTTTGCTTCGCACGCCTGATATGTTGCACGGGTTCGGGCAAGAATCTCACGGAATTTCTCCGCGGTGACTCCCGCTTCGTTGGCCGCTTGCTGAAACTGTTTTTCAGGCAACTTCTCGAGCTCGTCGAGGGGCCGCGAGAAGACACTGGACAGCATCATCCGCTTTTTCATTGGTTACTCCCAAAATACTGACTGAACGCATTGTATGCTCATTTTTGACTTTGTCAAGAGGATGTCGCGCTGGAAGAAGCTATAGCCCACCGGAGCGCCGCTTTGGCATCGGAAAACCAGCGGATGTTTTTGTTGCGTTTCCAGTAGGTTTTTTGCCGTTTCGCATAGGCGAGGATGTCGCACAGGAGTTCCTCGCGCATCTGTGCGCGGTTGGTCTTCCCTTGCAGGTGTCGGGCGAGTGCGCGGTACTCAAGCCCAAGATGTTCCATGCGCTTGTATGAAAGTCCGCCAGCGTGCAGGCGGCGTCCCTCGGCGATCATTCCTTGTCGCAGGCGAGCGTCCAGACGCCGTGAGATGTTCTTTTGTATCACATTATCGCTTGGCTGGATTCCAATCCACTGCGCGGAATAGGCGGTATTGTTTCGCGGCTTCGGGTTTTTCCCGAGCGAGCGAGCGATTTCAAGAGCGCGAATGAGGCGCACAGGATTGCCACGTTCACTTTCATTCATGCTCCGAGCGCGCACAGGGTCCTTTTGTTTCAGGAGCGCAAAAAGCTGTTTTGCCGTCTTCGTGCGCATCTTTGTGCGAAACGCAGTATCCGGAGGCACATCAGGCAATGATATGCGTCCTACAAGCGCGTCAATGTAAAATCCGGTACCTCCCACAATAATCGGTATGTTGCGCCGGGCGGCAATATCTGCGATCGCACGGCGTCCCTTTGTGACAAAATCATGCGCCGTGAAGATGCGTTTGGGAGAGGACACATCAAGTAGGTAATGGGGGACGCCGCGCATTTCGCGCGTGGTGATCTTGCCCGTGCCGATATCAAGACCGCGGTACACCTGCCGCGAATCGGCGGAGATAATTTCACCGCCGAGCGCGCGGGCGATTTCCACCCCCAGCGCGCTCTTGCCGCTGGCCGTCGGCCCTACAACAATAAGTATTTTAGTCAGTTTTTCCACGAGTGCTCCGTTCCGGGTGGTAGGTGAATTCATAATTTAAACAATCCAATATCTTTAATGAGCCGTTCCGTTTGGCGCGCGATTCGTATTGTATATTTCGTCTTTCCATTACGTTCAGTCGTTTTTGATATGGTTGGGGCGTACCCAGATGCCACAAGCATGTTATATGTATCAATCGCGAGGCCTCGGACGTGGTTTGTAAAGTTCACCATGAGGTAACCGCGGTCTTTGTATATACTACCGTCTGTTTGCAGAAGACCGCGCAAACACTCTTTTCTATATGGTTGATGTATACGTATCCACATCGGGACACGGATTCGTTGTATTTCTTTGGTCCCTTTTCCCACTTTCCAGGGTATCCATTTGCCTAATTGATTTGAATACACGCTTATATTGAAATACGTTTTTCTGGGTGCCTGTACTATAGAAACAACATTTTTGGGCAATACTGTTTTGAGTGCTTTCACAATGTCTTTTGCAAGAATGGGGTACCGAGCATCACAGGTGACACGTAAACGTATTGCTCTTCCATTTGGATTAGAAAGATTTCCGTCTCCGAGGGCAACACCAATAATATATGCCCATGTCTTTCTATTGTGCATGTGGGCGAGGGGGGAATCGAACCCCCACGAGCTTGCGCTCACGCGATTTTGAGTCGCGGTCGTCTACCAATTCCGACACTCGCCCCTCCGGCCAGTGTATAGGAAAAAGTGTCCATCGCAACCATGATATACTATCCGCCATGACAGAGCAGGGAGGATACTACAGCAATTCAATCTTCTGGGTGGAGACCGATCGCATCAAGCCAAATCCTTACCAGCCGCGCAAAACATTTGATGAAGCCGCGCTTGCCTCGCTCGCCGACTCCATTCGCCAATATGGGGTGCTTCAACCGCTTACGGTGGTGCGCCGGGAAACAGAACAGCCGGGCGAGGGGATTCGCGTAGACTACGAGCTTATCGCCGGCGAGCGCCGTTTGCGCGCCTCCAAGCTTGCCGGACTCCAGCAGGTACCCGTGGTCATTCGCGCGCCCGAAGAGAGCGACAAAATGAAGCTTGAGCTCGCGATTATTGAAAACCTTCAGCGCGAAGATCTCAATCCGGTGGATCGGGCGCGCGCATTTGAGAAGCTCGCCAAAGAATTCAACATGAAGCAGACAGACATTGGCGCAAAAGTCGGCAAGAGCCGCGAATACGTCTCCAACACACTCCGCATGCTTCTTTTGCCGGAAGAAATGCTCCAAGCCTTGGGAGACGGGGAGATCAACGAAGGACACACGCGTCCGCTTCTCATGCTCATTGATCGCCCCGAAGAACAGCAAGTGCTATTCAAAGACATTATCACGCGCAAACTCAACGTGCGCGAAGCGGAGGGGCTCGCGCGCCGCGTGGCGGTGGATCGCGTGCGCCGACACGATCTCACTCCAGACCTTATTTCTATAGAAAAAGAACTCACCGAAGCCCTGGGTACGCGCGTGCGCATTGAGAAAAAAGAAGTGGGAGGAAAGGTGCTGATTGACTTCTTCTCACCGGATGATCTCGCCGCGTTGCGCGAGGTGCTTGCTCGCAGACAGCAAAGGGGCGATGCCGCGGCCGCACTTGCCTCTGGTGGTGTTGAGGTGCCAGAGAGTCCCGCTCCCGTAGAGCCGGAAACGCCGGCCGAAGACCTCTATTCAATAAACAACTTTTCTCTGTAGCCTACTTGTTGCGCTGTTCTGCCAGGGCGGTGCGTATGTGTTTTTTTGCGAGGGTCGTCTTTGCCATGTCCAGCCACTTATGAGATGGCCTCGCGGAAGGCTTTTGAATAATCTCTACCAAGTCGCCGTTTTTCAGCGGCGTGTCCAAGCTCACCATCTTGCCATTGACGCGCGCGCCGGCCATGTGGTTGCCCACGTCGGAGTGGATACAATACGCGAAATCCACAGGCGTCGCATGCAGTGGCAAATCTATAACGTCGCTCCGCGGCGTGAACACAAACACTCGGTGGTTGAAGAAGTCTGCCTTGAGCGTGTCCAAATATTCGTCTGATTCTGGGGCCTCGGTATGCACTTGCGCGAGGTCCTGCATCCATTGAGGAACCACTTCATCAGGATTTTGCTCGGCTGTGGTATCGGGGGCAGTGTGTTTGCGTGAAGAGAAAAACTGCCGCACCCATTCCATTGCGCGTCCGCTTGCGCCTCCGCTACCCTGACGTTCCTTGTAGGTGAGGTGCGCGGCAATACCATACTGCGCTTCTTTATGCATGCTTTCCGTGCGCAATTGTATCTCTATCGCCCCGCCATCTCCGGAATACACAGTGGTATGAATGGACTGGTAGCCATTGGGCTTGGGGAATGCGATGTAGTCTTTTATTTTTCCCGGTACCGGACGCCAGTGTGCATGGATGACGCCAAGTGCCGCATAACAGTCTGATGTACTCGGCAAAATCACGCGTAACGCAAGAATGTCAAAGATAGTGGTGATGTCCCAGTCTTTGCGCTCTAGCTTTCTGAAGAGACTATATATGCCCTTGATGCGCGCTTCGGCGCGAAAATTACGCAACCCCGCGTCGGCAAGCTCACGCTTCAGATCGTGTTCCATTTTCTGCAAGCGCTTGTCGTTCTCTTTTTTGCGCTCTTTTACAAGGGCTCGCACCTTCTCATATTCCTTTGGGTAGGCGAAAGGAAACGACGCGTCCTCCAGATCGGTCTTCATCACGCTCATACCGAGCCTGTCGGCGATCGGCGCGTAAATTTCCAACGTCTCCATGGCGATGCGCTTTTGCTTGTGTGCGGGCACAAAGGAAAGCGTGCGCACGTTATGCAAGCGGTCGGTGAGCTTGATGATGAGTACGCGCAAATCATTGGCGGTGGCCGCGAAGAACTTGCGCAACGACTCAATGTGCCTATCCAGGCCGCGGTATCGCACTGTGCCGAGCTTCGTTACTCCGTCTACAAGGCATCGCACCTCGGCGCCAAACTCTTTTTCAATGGTTGCAGGAAGCACGCCCATGTCTTCTACCGAATCGTGGAGGAGTCCGGCTGCAATAGCAGGCGCGTCCATGCCCATGGTGGCGAGCATGTGCGCGACTTCAGCTAGGTGTATGAAATATGGTTCACCTGAGTATCGTTTTTGGTCTTTGTGTACGTTTTTGGCAAATTCATACGCCTGAGAGACGAGCGAAACACTCGCGTCGTCCTTGTCGCCCATCGCTGTCGTTATATCTTGGAGCGTACGCATATGATGTATATACACCCGAGTGGGGCGCATGCACAAGCGACGCGTGGGGTGAATCGGCGCATTATTTCTTCTTTGTCACACCGGCGAGCTTGTGCGGATTGTGATTCGGGCAGGTTTTATTGCTGCACCTCTCTGGTATGGTTTTCGTGCCTTCCATCATGAGAGAGCCGCATTCTGGGCACAGTGCTCCAGTGGGTCGTGCCTTGATTGCGTTTTTGCATGCCGGATAATTGGAACAAGAAAAGAATATGCCGAAACGACCTCGGCGCTCCACCATTTCACCTTGTTTGCCCTGGCCGGGCAGGCCCTCTCCGGGCGGGCATACTGGGCATGCGACACCTGTCTTTGCGCGCGCTTCTTCCGCCGGATCTTTTTTCACAAACTTACATTTTGGATACTTGGAACAGGCAATGAAGCGGCCAAACCGTCCTTCGCGCTCAATGAGCGTGCCGCCGCATTGGGGGCATGGTTCGTCAAGCTCCTTTGGAGGTTCAATGATGGAACCGTCTTCTTTGCGAGCTCCAAGACACTCGGGGAAACGTTTGCAACTCATAAATCTCCCGGTGCGTGAGAGTTTGTATGCCATCGGTGAGCCGCATGTGGGGCAGGGGAATTCTTCCGGCGCATCACCCATGGTGGTGATTTTTTCCAGTCTTTCTTTCCCCTTCACCGCTTTTTTAAACGGAGCGTAAAAATCGCCGAGTGTTTTCTCATAGGTGCGCGCACCTTCGGCAATTTCGTCCAACTCGTTTTCCATTTCTGCGGTGAACGTGTCGCTGATGTAATTGCCAAAATGATCCTCTATAAACGTGGATACCACATCACCGGTGTGCGTAGGGATCAGCGTGCGGCCCTGTTTTTCCACATACCCGCGGTCCTCAAGCGTCTTGATGATGGAGGCGTAGGTGGATGGTCGGCCGATACCTCGTTTTTCCAACTCTTTCACAAGCCCTGCCTCTGAATACCGAGCGGGGGGTTGCGTCTCTTTTCCTTCTGCTCGCGCGTCGGAGAGGGTGAGGGAATCACCAGCCTGCACCTTTGGCACCTCTGTTTCTTCGCCGCGAGCGTCCGGATCGGCGCGGAGCCATCCGTCAAAGACCACTCGCGAGCCGTTTGCGGCGAAGTCTGGGATTGCACCGCCAGTTATGTTTGTAATCACTTTGGTGCGAAGCATTTTTGCGTCGGCCATTTGGCTGGAGAGGGCGCGAGCGCGGATAAGCTCATACAATTTCTTCTGCTCGTCGTTGCCACCCGCGCTGCGTTTGCGGGCGTCTGTCGGGCGTACAGCTTCGTGCGCTTCCTGAGCGCTCTTTGATTTTGTTTTATATTGCCGCGGTGCGACATAGCTGTCTCCAAATTCGCTTCGTACGACGCCGACGAGATTTTCCTGCGCCTCTTTGGCGAGGTTGGTGCTGTCGGTACGCATGTAGGTAATGAGACCGGCTTCATAGAGTTTTTGAGCGGCGCGCATGGTGCGCGACGGCGAGAAGCCGAGGCGCGTTGAAGCCGCTTGTTGCAGGGTAGAAGTGGTAAACGGTGCGCGCGCCGCTCGGGAGACCTCTGTTTCCTCCACAGAGATGACCGACCACGTACCCTTCTTGGCGGCGGCGAGAATACGCTCGGCTTCTGCTTCGGACGTTGGCTCTTCCGTGCAGGTGGCTGTGAAGACATTTCCTTGCTTTGGTTTCAAATCGGCTTCAAGCACCCAATATTTTTCTGGCACGAAGGCGCGTATTTCACGTTCGCGCTCCATCAAAATACGAAGCGCTGGCGATTGCACGCGTCCGGCGGATAGGCCGTAGCGCACCTTTTTCCACACGAGCCCGGAGAGCTCGTATCCAAAGAGACGGTCCAAGACGCGTCGGGCTTCTTGGGCGCGCACGAGTTTTTTATCAATGGTGCGCGGATGCGCGAGCGCTTCTTGCACCGCGCGCTCGGTGATCTCATGAAATACGATGCGCTTCGGTTTCTTGAGGCCGATGGTCTCCGCAAGGTGCCAGGCGATTGCCTCACCTTCGCGGTCGGGGTCTGTCGCGAGAATTACCTCGTCAGATTGTTCGGCGTTTTTTTGGAGTTCGTCAATGACATGCCTTTTTTCGGCCACAATATGGTAGCGCGGCACGAACCCGCCCTCAATATCCACTGCGTCTTTGTTGCTCTTGGGGAGGTCGCGGATGTGGCCGACAGACGCGCGCACGGAAAACCCTTTGCCGAGGTACTTCTCAATGGTCTTCGCCTTTGCTGGTGATTCAACGATAACAAGCTTCATAGGGTGTGAGCGGCAGTGATACTCCAGAAGCGTACCACATGTCAATGGGGTGAGAGAAAGAAGCCGCCGGTGCGCCGAGCGCACCGGCGGCAAAAGTTCACTATCGTTTCCACGCTCGTGGGATCACATAATACTGCGCGCAATGAGGTCGCCGCGCATGAGCATACGACAATCAGAGTTCGCGCACAAATCCGAACTCCTCAATGATGAGTCCTTTTATCTCCATTGCAGAGAGGAGAATATTTGCCTCGGTAGTGGACAGACCGAGCTCTTGGATAAGCGCTTCACGCGACACAGGGCTGGTGATGATGCGCAGTACTTCATGTTCTGTCTCTGAAAGGTCCTCGCGTGTTGTACACGCCGCTGAAGATTGTGTCCCATGGAGGCCAAGCGCCACGCGCAGATCCGTCGCGCTCGTAATTGGCGTCGCGCCAAGTTTTAGAAATTGGTGCGTACCGCGGCTCCCTTCGCTAAAGATAGAACCAGGAACCACAAGCAGGTCGCGATTGTATTCAGCCGTCAGACGCGCGGTGATGAGCGAGCCGGAACGCTCTCTTGCTTCCACCACGAGCGTGGCCTGGCAGAGTCCCGCCATGATTCTATTGCGCTGGGGAAATGTCCAATCGGCCGCCTTCATTTCTGGTTCAAATTCAGATATAAGAGATCCACCCGCTTTTAGTATCTCGCGGGCGAGGTTTACGTTGGCGCGCGGGTACAGCACGTTCCATCCTAATCCACTGCCTGGTACCGCCACGGTGGTAAGGCCCACTTCAAGAGCCGTTGCATGCGCGAGTGCATCAATGCCGTAGGCGAGGCCCGAGACAATGACAACCTGCGTGCCTTGCAGGCCATGCAAAAGCTCGCGTACGACTTGCTTGCCGTAAGGGGTGGCCGCACGGCTGCCTACCACAGCCAGGTAGGGGCGCTCCTGACTAGGAAGCGTGCCACGCACATATAGCTGTGTTGGCGCGTCCGGTATTTCACGCAAGCGCAGTGGCAACGCTTCAGCAGGGATTCGTTGGAGCTCGCTGTTCACAATGCTACAATTCTAACACTATGCTAGACATCAAATTCATCCGCGAGAACAAGGACATCGTGATTGCCGGCGCAAAAAAGAAGCACATCACCATTGACATTGACAAGCTTATCTCGCTAGACGATTCCCGCAAAGCGCTCCAACAGAACATTGACGAGTTGCGCGCCGCGCAAAACGCCGCATCGCAAGGCATCGCCGCGGCGCAGGGAGCCGAACGAGACGCGCTCATCGCACAGATGCAGGGGGCCAAAGAAACACTCAAAACAGCGGAAGAGAGCATGGTCGGTGTCATGACAGAATGGCGCGCGCTTATGGTGCAGGTGCCCAATGTGCCCGACATCTCCGTGCCAGATGGCGATAGTGACGCTGACAACAAAGAGGTGAAAGTGTGGGGCGAGGCCACTACATTCACGTTTACCCCCAAGAGCCATGTTGATCTCATGGTGTCACTCGGCATGGCCGATTTTGAACGCGGAGCAAAGGTGGCTGGCTTTCGCGGATATTTCTTGAAAGGCGCGGGCGCACAGCTCGCATGGGCTTTGGAGAGGTTTGTCATTGAACGATTCACTGGCAAGGGTTTCGTTCCCATGATCGTGCCGTCACTTGTGCGTCGCGAGCCGTTTATCGGTACCGGCTATTTGCCACAGAGCGAGGAGGATTTGTACAAGACACAAGACGGCGAGTACCTCGCCGGCACCGCTGAAGTGGCAACCATGGGGTATTACATGAATGAGACCCTTGATCGTTCACAACTCCCTCTGAAGTTTTTCTCTTTCTCACCTTGCTTTAGGCGCGAAGCCGGAAGCCACGGCAAAGATACCAAGGGAGTGTTTCGCATCCATGAATTTCTAAAATTTGAACAGGTGGTCTTGTGCGGGGCGAATCATGAAGAGTCGGTGCGACTGCATGAGGAAATCACCGCCAACGCCGAGGCGCTTCTGCAGGAGTTGAAGCTTCCATATCATGTGGTGGTTAACTGCGGCGGTGATCTGGGGCTCGGCCAGGTGAAGAAGTACGACCTTGAAGTATGGATGCCGTCTGAAAAGAAATATCGGGAGACGCATTCGGCGTCGTACTTCCATGACTTCCAAACTCGTCGGCTCAATATTCGGTATCGCGACACGGACGGGACGCTTCGCTATGCGCATTCTCTCAACAACACCGCGCTTGCGCTCCCGCGTATCCTTTGTCACATCGTTGAAAACTATCAGCAAGTTGATGGTTCTGTCGCGATCCCCGAGGTACTGCGGGGTTACATGGGGGCCGATGTCATCACAGCGAATTAGTGATCTACGTCCGCCTAGCCGGACAGGACGCGCGCGGCGAGAGAGTGCACAGCGTGCGGAATTTCGCACCGAGCGACTGCCGCTTGCGACACATCCGAAGCCGCGTCTCAAATCCAGACGCCGTCGCATGCAGGCGCTCATTGTTGTAGCAATTTTTCTAATCGTTGCGGGACTCGTCTCCGGTCTGGCAGGACTCACGCGCCTGCATCGTTTGCAGGTAGTGCGCATTGACGTCACAGGAAATCGTAATGTTCCGGAGTCTTTAGTGCGCGGATATGCCGAATCGGTGTTGTATGACGGCTCACTGCACTTGTTTTCAAGGACTAATATATTTCTCTATCCACAGCATGCGATTGTTCGGACAATAGAAGATTCCGTACCGCGTATCGCCACTGTCGCCATAGAACGAGACCCACTCTTTAGCCAAGTGGTGCGTATTGTGGTTACGGAGCGCACTGAAGCGTCTCGCTGGTGTGATACTGGCGGCACGTGCTACCTCATGGATGCTGGCGGGTTTATCTATGCCGAGGCGGCATCACCAAGCGCTCCCGGGGAGTACGTATACTGGGGTGGACTTGATGGAAATCGCTCGCCGATTGGGCAGGTGTTTCTCTCAGGCAGATTGCATGACACAAAAGAACTTTTGGATGTACTCGCACAGCGCGGCTACGCTCCGCTCGGTGCTCGCGTGGAAGGGGAGCGCGATTACAGTATTCCCTTGCAAGGTGGCGCGGAATTGCGGTTGGCGTTTGGGGAAGATGTGAGTGCCGTAGTAAAACATCTTGAAAGCGTGTTTGCCGCCGGTGCGCTCAAGGGGAGAATTGCCGATATGGAATATGTAAATCTCAGATACGGCAATCGTGTGTACTACAAACTAAAACACGCCACTTCAACCGACGTAGAGTAAAAAATGTTGCCGCGGGCGCATGCGCCCGCGGCTAAAAGGTCAGTCGCCGAGGAGTTTGTCCCACCATCCACGCCACACGCGGAAGAAGCGAGCAATGGGATTCTCCGGAATGGTTTCGGCCATTTCGTCCTGCTCCATGCGGGCGAACTTCTCGCGCCACTTCGGATCGGGGATTTTTTCCACCCAATCCGGATGCGGCGCTTGCGGTGAAATGCGTTCGTACATGACTCCCTCCCTTTTGTTGCTATTGACATTCAACACCCATACTCCGATGCTTGCAAGATGAACTTCTGGAAGAGCCTGCCGCGGCCGTTTTTTGCGCAAGCACCCATGGAGGATGTTACTGACGCGGCATTTCGCGCGCTCATCGCGCGCCATGGCAAACCACACGTCATGTATACAGAATTCACCTCGGCCGACGGTCTTGTGCTCGCGCCCGAGCGCGGGCAGGCAATATTGCGCAAAAAACTTCTCTTCGGGCCATCGGAGCGGCCGATTGTGGCACAGCTCTTTGGTGCATATCCGGAGCGCATGGAGCAGGCCGCGCGCATTGTCGCTGAACTCGGGTTTGACGGCATTGATATCAACATGGGATGTCCGGATCGTGCGGCGGAGCGTGGCGGTTGCGGCGCCGCCATGATGAAGGCACCAGAGCTCGCACAGGAAATCATTCGCGCCGCACAGCGAGGCGGCGGCGGGTTGCCCGTGTCGGTCAAGACGCGCATCGGGTACGCAAAGAACGATCTCTCCACCTGGCTGCCGGCACTGCTTGAAACATCTCCGGCGGCGGTAACGATTCACGCGCGCACGCGCAACGAACTCTCTGAAGTACCCGCGCGCTGGGAACATGTGCGCGAAGCGGTGTCTATCCGCGATGCGCTTGGAGCAGACACGCTCATCATTGGCAATGGCGACGTGCGCACTATTGCGGACGCGCGCGCGAGGGCAAAAGAGAGCGGTGCAGACGGTGTTATGCTCGGCCGCGCGCTGTATGGCAATCCATGGCTTTTCTCAGAAAGAACGACGGTTCCGACTCGCCAAGAGCGCCTCCGTGCGCTCGCAGAGCACCTCGCATTGTTTCAAGAATTACTGGAGGGAACGACCAATTTCGCCGTGATGAAAAAGCATTTCAAGGCGTACTGTAGCGATTTTGATGGGGCAAAGGATATGCGCATCCGCCTTATGGATACACACTCCTCGGCGGAAGCGCGGGTCATCATAGAGGCCGAGGGAGTTGCAAGCGGCGCATAAATCCGTATACTTCCGACCATGCCAACAATCGTAGCGCAACTGCGCAGTAAGGACACCAATCCGACCACCTTGCGTGAGGAGGGTCTTTTGCCTGCCGTTGTCTACGGTGCAAAAGAAACTTCAACGCCGGTCGCACTCGTACAGCGCGACTTTGAACGCGTGTGGAAGACCGCGGGCGAGACAACGGTCATCGCCGTACAGGGCCTCGGAGACGAAAAGCAAGTACTCATCCACGAGGTGCAATTTCATCCGGTAACAGGTACTCCTTTGCATGTAGATCTCTACGCCATCGCCAAGGGCCAAAAGGTACAGGTTTCTATCCCGCTTGAATTTATTGGCGTTGCCCCGGCTGAGAAATCTGGCGGCGTGGTGGTCAAGACCGTGCATGAAGTGGAAATCTCAGTGTCTCCCGCCGAACTCCCTCACACACTCATCATTGATCTCTCTTCCCTTGAACAAATCGGCGACCACATCTTTGCCAAGGACATCGCATTGCCGAAGAGCGCAACACTTAAGATTGATCCGGAGGAGTTGATTGTCGTTATTGCCGCCGTCAAGGAAGAAAAGCCAGAGCCTGTAGCGCCAGTCCCAGAAACTGCTCCAGCGAAGGAGGCGTCGTCTCCGGAGGCGACAGAAAACGCCTAACAATTCTATTTGGGGTGATACAATAGTGCGCATGACATGGCGCAGGCACGCGCAGATTTTTCTTGTGGCGCTCGTGTGTGGCGCGGCACTGCTTCCTATACAGCATAGCTCGTGGGCGATTGCTCATGCACAGACGCTCACCGATCAAAGAGCGGCATTGCAGGCACAGCTTGCGCAAATAGAGAGCGACATTGCGCAAAAAAAGGGGGTACTCGGCGATTTACAACAGCAGCGCGCGACACTGGAGCGTGACATATCCATACTCAATACAAAAATCAAAACCGCACAACTGCAGATCAAAAAGAGCGATATCGCAATTGCACAGCTAGGGGGTGACATTGCAGAAAAGAAGACAGAGATTATCCAAGTAGATCGGCGTGTCTCTGATGGTGAGCGCACGCTTGCGCAGTTGATTCGTCGCCAGCGGGCGATAGATGACACGCCGCTCATTGCTCTTGCCCTGACCGGCGGTATTCCCGAAACATTTCAAGAATTTGACCACGCGGCGCAGGTGCAGTCGGCTCTTCAGGAATCCTTTGACACACTTGCGGAGCTCCGCACAAATCTTTCTTCAAAAAAGATGGAGCTTGAAGACAAACAGGAGGAAGTGCAAAAGGTGAAGAGTGTGCAGGTATTGGCGAAACAAGCAATCCAGGACGATCAAAAAGAGAAAAATAAACTACTTTCTACAACTAAGGGAGAGGAAAAGACGTACCAACAACTCATCGCCGAACGAGAAAAACAAGCGGCGCAAATCCGCACCGCACTCTTCGGTCTGCGTGACTCGGCCGCAATTCCCTTTGGTACGGCATATCAATATGCCAAGGAGGCATCACAAAAAACCGGCGTTCGCCCGGCTGTCACACTCGCGATTCTCACTCAGGAAACGAATCTCGGAGCTAATGTTGGTTCTTGCTATGTGCAGAACTTGCAGACAGGCGGTGGTGTCGGCAAAAATACCGGTCGTGTATTTGCTACCGTGATGAAGGCCCCGCGCGATACTGTGCCGTTTCAGCAGGTCACAGAGGCGCTCGGACTAGACTGGTTCACGACTCTTGTTTCGTGCCCACAGGGAACTGGCGGCTATGGCGGAGCCATGGGTCCGGCGCAATTCATTCCTTCTACATGGGTGTTATATCAGAAGCGTTTGGCGGGAATGCTTGGTGTTACCACGCCGAATCCTTGGGATGGGCGCACGGCTGTGTTTGCCACATCGCTTCTCATGGCCGACAACGGTGCCGACACTGGCGTGCGCGCAGAGGAGCGAAAGGCGGCACTCAAATACTTCGCGGGGGGAAATTGGTACAAATCCTCGGTCGCGTTCTATGGTGATAATGTGATGGCTATTGCCGATCGCTACCAAGCCGACATAAACATTCTGGAGCAGAAATAACAGACGCTTGCATACCTGTTCTACTTTAGGTACGTTTCGGACAGGATAGCAATATAGGAGGTACTAATGGTTGCATGTATCTTTGACATGGATGGTGTCATCTCCGACACACAGAAAATATACTCGTCTGTGGAATCGGAGCTTTTGCGGGAGTATGGCATTCACATGCCACCAGCAGAAATCACTCGCCGTTTCTCCGGTGTCTCTGGGAGAGATATGTGGCCCGAAATATTTCATGAAGCGAGAAAGGCGTGTCCGCCACCACAAGAACTCTCCAATCGAGTGTGGCAGAGGATGCTTGATCGCCCGCTTGAAGAGATTACCGAAATCTCTGGAGCGTCGAGGCTCATCTCTATGTTGCGGGAGCGTGATGTTCCACTTGCCGTAGCATCCGGATCACGTTTAGTGTTTATTGAACGTGTTCTTACCACGCTTGTGCTCAAGGAACACTTCATGGCCATTGCCAGTTCCCAGGAGGTTGTGTACGGGAAACCAGCTCCGGACGTCTTTCTGCTCGCCGCAGCGCGGCTTGGTGTGCCACCAAGCTCGTGTGTTGTCATTGAGGATGGAATCAACGGAATGCATGCGGCTCGGTCTGCGGGTATGTATTGCATTGGGCTTGTTGCGGACGATGGCGGCGGGAAGGAATACCCTGCGGATAGTATCGTACGTAGTCTCGCAGAGATTCCGCTGGGATTGTTCGGAAGGTAGCACGTAGGCCCAGGCATCATTGGATGCCTGGGCCCATTTCTTATACAGTGCCAAATAGCTTGCGCAATAGCGGCTTTTTTCGTATAGTGCTCGCACTATGAAAAAGGATCTTCACCCAAAGGATTTTCGGCCGGTCATTTTTGAGGACTCCACTTCCGGGGCGCGTTTTCTCATTACGTCAACGGTTCGTACCTCGGCTACGGCCACGTGGGACGACAAAAAAGAGTACCCGCTGTACAAGGTGGAGATTTCATCTGCTTCGCACCCGTTTTACACCGGACAGTCAAAGGTTATTGACACTGCCGGACGTGTGGACAAGTTTAAGAAGCGTGCCTTGGCTGGACAGGCCGCGGCCGCAACGACAAAGAAGAAGACAGGTAAGTAACTGTTGTGCCCGTATAGCCGCGCCGCAATATTGCGGCGCGGCTATACTATATCCATATGACAAACCCATCAGGCATTGACCCTTCCAAATACGCCGACGACCGGCGGGTGATGCATTTGGTGCAAGAGTGGGAGCGCCTCTCGCGCGCGGAGGAAGACACAGAGGAACTCATGGAATTGGATGCGGCGATGCTTCCGCTTGCACAGCGCGAACTCGCGGATATCGGTGCCCAGAAAGAAGCCGTTATGCAGGAAATAGAACGGGTGGTGGGCGGCGCATCATCTCACGAGTGGCCAAACGAAGCCGTGTTGGAAGTGCGAGCCGGCGTGGGAGGCGAGGAAGCGTCTCTCTTTGCAGAAGAGCTCGCCAGCATGTATCGCAAATATACGGAAATACGAGGATGGAAAGTACGCACCCTAGACGAATCCCGTGCGGCACTCGGCGGCATCAAAGAAGTGCAATTTGAAATCAAGGGCAAGCATTGCTACAAGGAGCTTCGTTTTGAGACGGGAGTGCATCGCGTGCAACGTATTCCGGAAACAGAGAAGCAGGGGCGCATTCACACCTCCACTGCCTCGGTGGCCATCATGCCGGTATATGAACGAACGGAATTTGTCATCAACCCCGGCGACATAGAAATGGAATTCTCGCGCGCCGGCGGCAAAGGCGGGCAGAACGTCAACAAGGTAGAGACGGCAGTGCGGCTCGTACACAAGCCCACGGGTATTGATGTACGGGTGACGTCAGAACGCAGTCAACAACAAAATCGCGAGAAGGCGATGCAGTTGCTCGCCTCCCGCCTTCAGCAGGCCAAAGATGAGGAAGAAGCGCGCTCTCGCGCCGCGGAGCGCAAGGCGCAGGTGGGTACCGGAGACCGCAGTGAAAAAATTCGCACATACAATTTCCCACAAGATCGCGTGACCGACCACCGCATCAAAGAATCATGGTCAAATATCCCCAAAATACTCAGTGGCGAGCTAAAGCCAATTTTGGAGGCTCTTGAGAAGGCAGAGGCCGGCGAGGGAGGCGATATTGCACAAGGGGCTTAAGCTGTGCTACAATCCCGCGCACACATATGACCACCGCAGAAACAGACATTCAGGCACTCCTTTCCGTTGGCGCCCAGTACGGCTCCAAGCGTTCACGCCGTCATCCGTCTGCAGACCCTTTCATTTTCGGCACCAAAGACCGAAGCGACATTTTCAATCTTGAGGAGACAGCGCGCCGTCTTGAAGCGGCTCGCGCGTTCGTGTCGTCACTCTCCGCCACCGGCCGCACGATAGTGCTTGTGGGCGGTAAGAACGAAGCGGCGCACTTGGTACGCGACACTGCCGAGAAGCTTGGCGTACCGTTTGTCGCGGGGCGCTGGATCGGCGGCACCCTCACCAATTTCAAGAATATTCGTAAGCGCCTTGATCGCCTTCAGAAGCTTACAGAAGAACGCGAGACTGGCGCGCTTGAAAAATACACCAAGAAAGAGCGCCTCCTCATTGACCGCGAAATTGAAGAACTCCAGGGACGTTTTGGCGGGCTCCTTAGCCTTACTGATCTTCCGGCGGCACTCATCATTGTTGATACGCGCCATGAGGAGACCGCTGTAGCCGAGGCCAACCAGCTCAACATTCCGATTGTTGGCATTGCAAACTCCGACTGCGATTTCTCCCGCATCACATATCCGATTCCTGCCAACGAAGGCGTGGTGAAGAGCATCCGCTTCTTCCTCAATGCGCTTGCCAACGCATACGAAGAGGGCAAACGCCCTACCAAAAAATAGCCGCGCTGGTGGTTGTTTGATATACTGGTGCGACTATGGCGACAACAGAAGAGATTAAGACACTGCGCGACGAGACGGGAGTCTCAATCATGCAGTGCAAGAAAGCACTTGAAGAGGCCGGCGGCGACATGGAGAAAGCCAAAGTGATTCTCCGTAAAATTTCTGCCGCCACTGCGGCAAAGAAATCCGAACGCGCGCTTGGCGCGGGAGTGACACAGGCATATGTGCACGCGGGCAATACTGTCGCGGCGGTTGTCGTGCTCTCGTGCGAGACTGACTTCGTGGCGCGCAACGAAGACTTTGTAGCGCTTGCACGCAACGTTGCCATGCACATTGCGGCAACGGCCCCGAAATTCATCACCCGCGACGACGTACAGGAATCTGACGTTGCCGCCGCCAAAGCAGTGTTTGAAGAGGAGGCGGCATCTGTGCCAGAGAAGGCGCGCGCGGCGGCCATACAGGGCAAGATGGACAAATACTTGCAGGACTTCGTACTTTTGGAACAGCCATTCATCAAACAGCCGGAGCTCACCATACGTCAGCTCTTGGAAGGCGCCACCCAGAAATTTGGAGAGAACATTGCAGTTACATCATTTGGCAGGTATTCGGTGAAATAAGCCATGATCGCGAGCGTTGCATTTTTGGTTGCTCTCACGCTTCTCGTGGCTTTTTTCGCACTCAAACACTACGAAACGAATACCGGAGTGGTGTGGTGCGCGCGTCAGCGCAAAGTGGCAGACGAACGTGTTGTTACACTGCGCGCGTGGACGCTTTCTCACGCAGACTTGCTAGAAACACTGCCAAGCATCGCCGCACGCTTTTTGCGCTACCTTGTGCATGAGATGGCGCTTCTTGTGGCGTATGGCGCTCGCCGCATTGAGGCGTGGGCGCACGACCTTGCGGATTTTGTGTCTCACAAACACTCGCTTCAAGTACGAGAGACGCGTTCTGATTTTCTCAAACAGGTAAGTGAGCACAGGGTTGATACTCCCAACAGTCCTAGCGTGGAATAACTTGCATGACGTGCCCGCTACGATGTAGGATTACAAGCGCTTGTGCTGTGAATTGCCGCCTTAGCTCAGTTGGTAGAGCAACGCTTTTGTAAAGCGAAGGTCCCCGGTTCAAGTCCGGGAGGCGGCTCATAAGAGAGTCAAGAAGTGCGTTTCGTTTTGCGTTGCCACTGTGTGGCCTTTGTGGCTTTGATTTCCAGCGCGTCGGCCGGGCGCAGTAGCTTCAACGTCTTTTTTGGTGCGATGTCGTAGTGCGGGGATTCGTCTAGGAGCACGGCAACGTTCCACAGATTGTCCGTAGAGACGATCCAGTCATCCTCAAACCCAAGCATACTAAACGGGCGCGAATATTGACGCAGTGTCTTTTTGCCGTCGTCTAGAAAATATTCATTGAAATACGAGAGAACAAGCTCACGCACCGTGCGGTATATCGGGTCGCGGTATCGCAGTACGGGGTGGTTTGTCTTACTGACCGCGCCCCATAATCCGTGTTCTTGAAAAAGTGCCACGACGTGGTCGTCGTCGCTTGGTGTTGTTTTCAGGTCCAAGAGAAGGGGCTTTCGTCCGTGATACCAAAATATCGCGGCGGCGAGCATCGCACCCTCCATACAGTGTGCGCGCCGGCGCTGCAGTGTTACCAGCGGGGAGTGATACGTCTGCCCCTCTTGTTCAAAATTGATCGGTATGGCGTCAAGAAAATCTTGCACTTGCCGCGGCGTGCGCAGTTTCTTAAAGGCGGAAAACTCCGGGGCGGCACGATAGGGGAAGTCGCGCATGACCTCCAGTGTATCAGCGGCCAGAGGCCGTGGATGTTGCCGTGGGGAGTTTTGCGAGCTCGGGCAGGATCTTCTTGATATCGTCAACGGATTTGAGCCCGTGATACGCCGTGCCCTTTATGACGAGAGCGGGAAGCGGGCTGGAAACGTTGTTGATTTGGACAAGCGTCTGGAGCGCCGAGAGGTCTAGGTTGGAGTCAAATGAGTAGATGCGTAGTGCAGGGTATTGTTCTGAAAGAGAGGTGAGGGCGTACCCCTGGGCTTCGCAGTCTTTGCAGTCTCCGGCATTGGAGTAGAAGTACAGGATGACTACCGGACGTAGGCGGCACTTTGCCGCCACTTGCTTCATGAGCAGTAAGTCTTTGATTTGTAGCAGGGAGTAATAGCGTTTGAGGCGCGTGAGCTCTTCTTGGTTTACATTGCTTTGCCCTTCAAGATAACTGAGCCGTTGTGCGAGTGGATAAATTTCTCTTGAGAGCACAGAGCTTTCCGAAATATCAGCGCAGGAGTGTTCGGCGAGAAGTTCAAATTGTGTCTCTAGAGAAAGAATGTCCACCGAAATGCTGTCTTGGGTGGAGCGAATGACCGCCGCGCGCTTGGCGTTGAAATAATTTGAGACAAGAATCGCGGTCGCGAATATGGCCGCGGTGATAAGAAACGAGATGCCGTATGTGCTCCAACGCGCGTTGCGATTACTCACTACAGGACCTTCCATATGCTCGCTACTATATCCGCTCTGTTCCATTAGCGCCAGCGGACGCCTGTTCTGAAGATTGCTCTTATAACAGCCGCGCCGAGCCACAGGGGCACCAAGAAACTATAAAAGAGCACAAAGAGAGGCGTGCCCAGGGGGAGTTTGCGCGAACCGGTGGAGATGTATGCTCCGGCGGAAATGAGCACAAGAATGAGCCCGACGGCAATGAAGATGACAAACCACATGACGCTCGTGTTGATGTAGAAAAATTCAAATGAAAATGAGGGGTGGGGAAGCGTCCCTGTTATGGCGATTTTTGTGTATTCGTCGGCAATGGCTCGGATACCAAACCACACAATGCGCAGGAAAAAATAAATGCCCGCGCCTATGGAGATAAGCGCAAGCGGAAGCACGATGATGCTGAGGTTGCCGTAGGCTCTGTTGCCTATCATGGAACGATACTCAAACGCATTGCGCAAGAATCCGTATGTCCAACGCACCCTTTGCCTGAAGAGTGCGCGGAGAGTCTGCGGGGTGGCGGTGTGGATGGAGGCGGCGGGCGCATTCGCAATCAGGTGCCCGGCCTTTTGGATACGCAAAGCGAGTTCCAAATCTTCAGTGGAATGCGCATAGCGCCACCCGCCAAGTTCTCTAACCACAGAGGCGCGGAATATGGAAAATGGCCCCGGCGTGATAAATACAGACCCAAGCGCCGCCATAGCGAAACGATTAAAGACCGAGAGACGGTATTCAACCTTCTGCATGTGTTGGAGCGTTGTGCGCGGTTGTTTGACGTGGATGCCGGGGGTTACGGCCGCGATTCGTGAATTCTCAAATGCCGGGGTGATGTTGAGGAGCGCGTCTGGCGCCGCCTCGGAGTCGGCATCCAGACAACCCACCAGATCGGCCTCGGTGTGCGCGAGCGCAAAGTTCATCGCGGAATGTTTGCCGCCGTTTTCTTTGGAAAATACGCGCACGCGCGCGTCATGCAAAAATTCGCGCGCGATCGCGAGCGTGTTGTCTGCGGAGCCGTCGTCAACGACGATGATTTCCAGTTTCTCTTTCGGGTATTGCAAGTTGAGAAGCGAAAGCATTGTGCCCGCGACCGTTTTTTCTTCGTTGAAGCAGGGAACGATAATCGCCACGCGCGGCAAATTTGCATGTTCTTCGGCGGCGACGCGCGGTGGCGCGTTTCGGCGGCGATCCAAAAACGTAACCAAGAGGAACATCTCAAAGTACAGTGAGAGAAAAAGCAGGGAATAGGTAATAATTTCGCCAATTTCCATAGGCGCGATTATACCACAGGAGCACTTTTTGGCTCTGGTGATCCATGAGGTATAATCGCGAACATGCAATCCGAGACACCGGCGCAGTACATCCACCCCCTCTCCGGTGCCATTCGTGAAATAGCACACATCTTTTCGGCGATGGGATTCTCCATTGCCCGTGGTCCAGAGATAGAAGACGAGTGGCACAATTTTACCGCACTCAATGTTCCGCCAGATCACCCCTCGCGCGATATGCAGGACACCTTCTGGCTTCCCGATGGCCGCGTATTGCGCACGCATACATCCGCAGTGCAAACGCGCTGGATGGAGACGCACGAGCCGCCAATCCGAATCATCGCGCCCGGCCGCGTCTATCGCAACGAAGCCACCGACATGACGCACGAGGCGCAGTTCTACCAGCTGGAGGGTCTCGTTGTCGGCCCAGACATCACCCTCGCGCATTTGAAGGGCACCATCGCGCGCTTCGTAACAGAATTTTTCCGCGGCGATGTAGAAGTGCGTTTGCGTCCGTCGTTCTTTGGATTTACCGAGCCGTCGGTGGAGGTGGACATGCGTCTCTCCGGGGGTTCGGTACCGGAGAAGCTTAGGGATCGCTGGGTGGAGGTGCTCGGCGCGGGCATGGTGCACCCCAAAGTGCTTTCCAACTGCGGCATAGATCCGAAGCGCAACCAAGGGTTTGCCTTTGGAGCCGGTATTGAGCGACTCGCCATGCTCAAATGGGGCATTGACGAGCTCCGACTCTTTCACAACGGCGATTTGCGTTTTGTTCAGCAATTTTCTGCAGACCCTTCCACAACGCCACTATGTTAATCAGCTACGAATGGCTCAAAACGTTTTTCAAGGAACCACTCCCTTCGGCAGAGGAGCTTGCGAGCCGTCTCACACTTGGAGCTTTTGAAGTAGAAGGTGTTTCTAAAGCAGGCGCAGACCATGTGTTTGATGTGAAAGTGCTTCCCAATCGCGCGCACGATTGTCTCTCTCACCGCGGAGTGGCGAGGGAACTTTCTTCTCTGCTTGACGTGCCGCTTTCTCGCGACCCGCTCTCTGGGGATATACCGGTGTTTCCCGAGTCATCGGGTTCCGTGCGCGTCTCCGTCCACGACACGAGCCGCTGTCCTATCTACTGCGCGGCAATTATGGAAGACGTGAAAGTAGGACCATCACCCGCGTGGCTCGTGGAGCGACTCTCTGCGGTAGGGCAACGCTCTATCAACAACATCGTTGACGCGACAAATTACGTGATGTTTGAGCTCGGGACGCCGCTCCACGTGTTTGACGCAAACAAGCTCTCCCACGACGGAGTTGTCTCTATCGGCGTGCGCGATGCTCGCGAGGGAGAGAACATTGGAATTCTCGGAGGAGAGAGCCTGGAACTTTCTCCGGCAGAAATGGTTATCATCGACACCATGTCTGACACCCCGATCGCCATCGCGGGAGTCAAAGGCGGCGCGCACGCCGAGCTTACCGGCGAGACGTCCACGATTGTGATAGAAGCGGCGAAGTTTCATCCGGTGGTAACGCGTCGCGCCGCACAAAGACTCCAGCTTCGCACCGACGCCTCCAAACGCTTTGAAAACGAAATCGCCGACGACTTGCCGCTCTACGGCCTGCGCGCCGTTACAGCGCTCATTTCAGACATCGCAGGAGGAACGCTTCGTGATGTTGACGTAGTGCGCCGCAAGGCCGGAGCGCCGTTTAAGCTTGGAGTCTCCGCGCGCGAGGTTAATCGTCTTTTGGGCACACAACTCACCCTGGAAGACATCACGCGCATTCTTGTGCAACTGGGACTTCCGTATGAGGTGGTACAGCCGCAGGAGAAAGTGCTCAAGGTGGCGCAGACGCTCGTGGGCGCGCAGTACAAGGGGGACAGCGCCATTCGTTTTGATGCGCCGCACACATTCAGCTGTTCTTCGCTCACGAATTATCTTTTTGTGCAGGTGGGTATCGCCATGCCGAGCATTTCCATTGATCAGTATGTCTGGGGCACGCCGATTACTCGTGAAGCGCTGACACTGGGTGATCTCGTCTTTTCCAACAGCAACCGCGGCAACATTCATTACGAGACAAAACAATTCATTCCCGGCACGTCCGTACCCGAGGGTATTGACCATGTGGGTTTGTACATTGGCAACAACCTTGTCTTGCATGCCACGCGCGATCCAGGCCGCGTGGTTATAGAGCCGCTTGATGAGAGTCCGTCGTTCCGCAACACGATCGGGTATCGTCGCGTGCTTGACGACACCTCTCTGCGCGCGGTCGTTACCGTGCCCTTTGAGCGTCTTGATTTGCGCATACCGGCGGATCTCATAGAAGAGATAGGGCGCGTGTATGGATATGAAAAAATCGGCATCGCCGCGCTTACGGAAGATGCAGTGTCGGTTCCGGACAATCGTTTTTACTACTCCGAGCGCGTGCGCGCCGCGCTTTCGGCACTCGGCTTTTGCGAAGTGTCTACGTACGCTCTTCGTGAGGACGGAGTGGTGCATCTTGCGAATCCGCTCGCATCTGACAAAAGCACTTTGCGTAAGGATCTGCGCGGCGCGCTCGCCGACGTGCTCGCGCGCAACGAAAAGCAACTTCCGCTTCTTGGCGGTGATACGGTGCGGGTGTTTGAGATAGGCAATGTGTTTTCGGAAGAAGAGGAAGAAGTGCTTGCGCTCGCGATCGGTGTATACGCTCCGCCCGGCAAACATGAGAGCGAGGTGCATGCCAGTGCGCTTGCCCTGGCGCGCAGTACGGTGGAATCCGCCCTTGGGGTTTCCGTGTCGTTTACGGAAACAGCGGACATCATTGAGTGCGACCTTGGTGCGATTGCGGACACCCTGCCCGCTCCAGAGACGCCGTATCCACCCGCACCGCGCGTGGATGTGCACGCGGCGTACACTCCCATCTCAGCGTTTCCCTACCTTCTGCGCGATATTGCATTGTGGGTTCCGGCATCTGTGTCGGCTTCAGAGGTAGAGGCGCTCATCCGATCTGTCGCCGGCCCGCTCCTCTCTCGCGTGTTTTTGTTTGATACATTCCAAAAAGACGACAACATATCGTACGCATTTCATCTTGTGTTTCAGTCGCACGACAAAACACTCTCCGACACCGATGCCCAGGTGCTTATGGAAGGCATCACTGCGGCGCTAGAGGGGAAGGGTTACCGCATTAGGTAACATAGGACTTACGCAATCGGCGCACTTCTTCCACAGAAAACCTTTTGTTTTAGCGGGTTTTCTGCTATACTGTACCCACTCTATATGGCCGATTCCAAAGCAAAAAAGAGCACCTATGGCGCAGAGCAGATTACGGTCCTTGAAGGACTTGAGGCGGTGCGCAAGCGCCCGGGTATGTACATCGGCACCACCGACAGCGCCGGTTTGCACCACCTCATTTGGGAAGTATTTGATAACTCGCGCGACGAGGCCATGGGCGGATTTGCCGACGACATTGAGGTCGCGCTTTTGCCCGACGGCAGTGTGCGCGTGGTAGACAACGGCCGTGGTATCCCGGTGGATATTCATCCGAAAACAAAAGTCTCCGCACTGGAGACAGTCATGACCGTCCTGCATGCGGGTGGTAAATTTGGCGGAGAGGGGTACAAGGTCTCCGGCGGTCTCCACGGCGTCGGCGTCTCTGTCGTCAACGCGCTTTCTTCGTATGTGCGCGCAGAAGTACATCGCGACGGCGACGCGCATGAGCAGTCATACAAAAACGGCGGCAAACCGCAGGGCAAGACGAAGAAGATCGGCAGTTCCGACAAACACGGCACCATCATCCGCTTCCTTCCCGACGAAACCATCTTCCCGATCCGCACCTTCAACTGGGAAACGATTGTCTCGCACCTGCGCCAGCAAGCCTACCTTGTGCGCGGCTTGCGCATCTCCGTGCTTGATTTTCGCAATGAGAAAAGTGTGGAAGAATCCGATGCCTTTTACCTACGTGAACTCGGCGCCGACGTCCCGTCGTTCACCTTTTATTTTGAGGGTGGCTTGCGTTCGCTCGTCGCGTTCCAAAATCACCACCTGGAGCCGGTCCACAAAAATATTTTTTATGTAGAGAAAGAGCAGGAGGGCGTGCAGGTGGAAGTGGCCCTGCAGTATGTAGACGACGTCTCATCGCGCCTCTCTGCGTTTGCCAACAACATCTACAACGCCGAAGGCGGCATGCATGTGACGGGATTCAAGACGGCCCTCACACGCACGCTAAACGCGCAAATGAAGAACGGCAACGGAAAAGACGGCGACAGCTTCACTGGCGACGACGTGCTTGAAGGTCTCACCGCGGTTATTTCGGTAAAGATGCGCGAGGTGCAGTTTGAAGGACAAACCAAAGGCAAGCTCGGTAGTGTGGAGGCGCGCAGTGCCGTGGAGAGCGTCTTCGGTGAAGCGTTTGCCGCTTTTCTAGAAGAGAAACCGGACGACGCGAAGGCAATCGTCGCAAAGGCTGCTCTCGCCATGAAGGCGCGCAAAGCCGCCAAAGCCGCCAAAGATTCTATTTTACGCAAAGGTGCGCTGGAGGGTATGACTCTTCCGGGCAAGCTTGCCGACTGTCAGACTAAAGACGCGGGAGAATCAGAACTCTTTATTGTAGAGGGTGACTCCGCTGGCGGCACCGCTAAGATGGGGCGCGACCGCCGCACGCAGGCTATTTTGCCGTTGCGCGGCAAGATACTCAACATTGAACGCGCCCGCGTGGACAAGATCCTTGCTTCAGAGCAAATAAGAAATCTCGTTGTGGCGCTTGGTACGGCGATTGGGGATATCTTTGACGTCAGCAAACTGCGTTATCACAAAATCATCATCGCCACCGATGCCGACGTAGACGGCGCGCACATCCGCACGCTTCTACTCACGCTCTTCTACCGCCACTTCCGTCCTGTGATTGACGGTGGCTTCCTTTACATTGCACAGCCGCCGCTTTTTAAGATAAAGAAAGGGAAGGATGTTGCCTACGCATATTCCGAGGAAGAGAAGATTGCCATCGCGGGCTCCGACACCCCTATAGAAGAAGAAACCAACACAGAAGAGGCGGAGGGCGGCGAGGAAGAAGAGGAGACAACCAAAAAGCGCGTTGCCAAGATTTCTGTGCAACGCTACAAGGGTTTGGGTGAAATGAACGACAGCGAACTGTGGGAGACGACCATGGATCCGGCGCGCCGCATTCTCAAACGCGTTACGATTGAAGACGCGCAGGATGCCGACATCGTCTTTGACATGCTCATGGGCACCGACGTCTCGGCGCGCAAGTCATTCATCCAGTCGCACGCGAAAGAGGCGACGTTGGATATCTAACGCACGGTTAAAACCTCACCGAAGCGGTGTTGTTGGAGGTGCGAGATTCGTTTACGTGTCCACCCGGATCCACGCGCACGATGAAGTCATCACCTGGGACGGTGTTGTTGAAGCGCAGGGTGTATGACACATACCCGCCGGGACTTAGCGAAGGCTGGGATACGGATGAGTATGAAGATTCATCGGTGGAAACAGGGAGCGACGCACTGAAGCGCCATGAGCCTGAAGCGGCGGAGCCTACATTGCGCACGACAAACCGCACGGCGCCAATCTCCGCTCTGTCCATAGGCATTCGTTCAATGAATATGCCTGTCGTCGGATCAATCATACCAACCGCGGTAATAGACACAGAAAGATCCGGGCGTCCCACAGGTGCCGCTGTCTTAGTGGTGGACTTTTTTGACGTTGCGACGGCTGGTGCCTTTTTCTGCACGAGCGTGGTAGTGGCGTGGTAGCGAGAGAAGTCAATCTTTTGCAAAGCGGTTTGCTGTTGTCTGCGCTCTGCCGTCACCAATGCCGCGGGCGAGAGGTTGGGTTTTACTATCACATTGCTTGTGGTCGCTTTTGTGGCGACTGTCGTAGAAGAGGGGACAAGCGCACTAAAGATAGAAGGAGCAACACGAATAACATTCCCCGTGCCCCATAGAGCCACGGTAATGACGGCAAAAAAACCAATTGCCGCAATAGTATCGGAGAGCAAGCTATTCTTTTCTTCCGGTGTAGGCATACGAGGTGTGATATCCTATAACGGCAAAACTATACAGCCAAGGCGCTATTTAGTCAAGTTGACAGCAAGCAAGAATAGTGTATAATAGTAAGACCATGAATACGCCCAACACACAACACACAGCGCCCAAGGGCATCTTTCTGGCGACGACTGTCGTCATGTTTGTGTTGTCGCTCTCTGCGGCGGAGTCTGTGGGGTTTGTCCCATACTATGTGGACGGCTCTTCACCGGCGCATGATCGCGTGGCGCTTTCTTCCATTCCCCAGCTTGGCGAAGAGTCGGCGGCGTCCATAGTCGTGCGTGGCGTGGTACCGGAGCGCATCACCGCATCCGCGATCGGTTTGGATCTGCTCATACAAAACCCAGCCACCAAAGATGCCGACGCGTTGGACGTGCTGCTCTCTGCGGGGCCTGTTCGGTATCCTGATTCCGCACTGCTCGGCGAAGGCGGTACGATGTTTGTTTTTGCGCACAGCTCGCATCTGCCTATCGTGCATAACAAAATGTACCAGGCGTTCAATCGTATCAATGAGCTCGGCGTGGGCGACACCATCGTCGTCTCTGGCGCGAGTCGCACTGACACGTATCGCGTCACATCCGTGCGCCACACCGACGCAAGCGAAGAAATGATAGACCTCGCCTCGGGCGGCGCGGGCAAGCTTGTGCTTTCCACTTGCGACACCTTTGGCAAAAAAACCGCCCGCTGGGTGGTTGAGGCGGAGATCATTTCGGCTCAATAGGAGTCTTTTGTTATCCAAATGCCGCCTTGCGCGGCTTTTTTGCCATGGCACAATACTGTCATGGAAAGACTTGATAGATTGAGCCGAATAAAGCGGCTACACGCTTCGCACGAAGAAACGATTAAACACCCATTTCATAAGGATGAGGAGGTATCTTTTCCCGAAAATAATCGCACTCTCAAAGACATATTGCAGGACCCCAAGCAGCAGAACAGGTTTCTAAATGAATTCCTGTATACGCATAGGCCTGATTTTGCCGTTGATGTTGCCGATGCGGTCAGAGAAGGACGTCTCACTCCAGAGCAGTCAAATGAGCTTGAGTCTATGCGTAAATTATACAATCTGCGCTCTAGGGAAATAGAGATAGTTTCTCAAGCACTCACTGCCGACGAGATGAAGCGTATTGCAAAAACAGACACTCGTTTGGCGACACTTGTTGGCCAGACTGGAGAGGGGGAAATGGCGCGGCTCATGCGCGCAAAGATGCAGGATTTTGGACACTCAGACCCAACCGCACTCACCATGATCACTCACGCACTCAAATCAATACACGAGATAGAGACAGGTAAAGAGGCAGAAAAACTTGACGATCGCCTTACCGCCATACTTTCCAAATATAGTGTGTCGCATGAAGAACTCTCCGAGGCGACACGACTTGGTCTTGACGCCGGACGATCACAGACGCTTAAAAATCTTCGCGAAGCGGCCTCAAAGGAATATGGCTGGTTTAGAAAATCGGTTGATTTTGTTACATTCCACGCTCTTTCATCGCACCGTGGACGGAAGATCTTCAGGAATCTAGAGGAACAAGAAGGGCTCATGAAGAAGTGTGATGTGCACCGTGTCACCATCGCGAGATTTTTACATGCGACGATCACCCCCGATGATATTCATGGCATTCAGTCGTACATGCGCAGTGGGTCTTCGCTGGTAGAGAGTGTAGAGCGTAAGAATCCGGACACCGTAAAGACCATAGATGAGTACGAACACATAAAGAAAGAGTCCGACCCGAGCCCAGCGGCAGTCGTTGCGCGGTACGAGGCGTATGAAAAAGAAGAGTGCAAGCGCCGCAATATAAAAAACATATCCAAACAGCCAGCGCTCCGCGATTCTCTCAAAGAAGAATTTGCCAAACGGGAGGTGGCGCAACGCCGGAAATACAAGGGGCGCGGTGTCTTCAGTATACTGTTGATGCTATTGTTTGGTTCTACTCCCGCCACGAAAGACGACATTAAAAGTTTGCTTCCATAACATATGACACGCGAAGAACTATTGCAGGAGATGGAGCGAGTCTTGAAGACAGAAGGCGAACAGGCTGCCGAGGAATTTGTCGTGAAGCACTTTGCCGAATTGCCGGATGATGTAAAAGGGACTGCGCTTCTGTGGTTTTACACGGATGCGGTAAGCAAAGAGGCAAGCGGCGGTGACCCACTGCTACAAGCACAAGAGGAGGGAATAGAAGCACTGGAAGCGCTTGAAGCCTTGCAAGAAGAAATAAAAGAGGGCGCTGTATAGCGCTTTGGCCGAGATGACTACATGCCCTTGACAAGGGTATTCTTTCTGATATAATGGCGGAGGATAAAAAGATACCGCTTCGTGCGGCCCATTGCTCGGGGTAACGAGCGCGGAGGGTATACAGATGGCAAAAATTGCGGAATCGTTGGGGTGGATTATTATTATCCTTGTTGTCGTTGTGGTCGGGGCGAACCTCGGCTACTACACCTACAAGGGAATCCAATCCACGGCATCGCCGGGCATTATTGTGCCTGCGGTGAAGTTCCAGACACAGGAAGGTCCCCTAGTGGCTGGCGCATCGTGCGTCGGTGCGACCACCGGAAAGCCCGGCGTCTGGAAGCTTGCCCCCAATGGCAAACTCGGTTGTTGGGTGGGGCCATGATCTTTTTGGAAGCGGCCGCGCAATGGCCGGCCGCTTCCTCCAACTTTTTGTGAATGTAATTCTGGGTGCAAATCTGTACCTAGATGGCTTTCACAAGCCACTGATCTTTAACAAAGCCGCCTCGCGGCGGCGCAAAAAGGAGGTTGCCATGCGCAATCTGATCGTTGCCGCGCTTGCCGCGGTTGGTATTTTTGCTTTCGCGCCGGCCGCCGAGGCTGGCTGTCAGACATACGCCCATCAGGGCGGATGCATGACACAGAAGCGCGTCATCGGCTACCGCACCGTCACGGTGCGCAAGCCGATTTACCGCACTGTTCGGGCCGTGTGCAATGCGCCCGGATGCGCGCCGATCGCGGCGTCCGCGCCGGTCGTCGTGCAGACCCCGCCGCCTCGTGTGGTGGAGGTACCGCAACGGGTGATCGTGCGGCAGGTGCCGCAGGTTACCTATCTGCCGCCGGCGCAGGTTCGTGTTGCTCCGGCTCCGTGCCCGGCTCCGGTTATCGCACCGCCTGTCACTCGCGCCCCTTGCGGGACGTGTGGCTCATCGGTCGCGATGGTTTCGGTCTATGGCTCCGGCGCCGTCGAAGGTGCCGCGTGCACCGGCCAGATGACCGGCAAACCCGGCGTCTGGAAGACTGACCCGAGCGGCCGTCTTGGCTGTTTCGTCGGCAACTGATTCCAACGGGCGGTGCGCACTAGTGCGCACCGCCCACAACCTTTCAGGAGGAGGATGAGAAATGTCAAAGCGTAAAGATTACTTCGGCGAGACTTCCGAATGGAATGTGGAAGATGTCGCCTCGCTCGTCAGCTGGGTGACCACCGGCATTCTTATCGTATTTATGCTGGGAATTGGTTTCCCGGTGCTCAAATACGTGATCGGCGATGGTGGGATGGGGTGGTTGGCCAAATTCATGTGGCTGCCGCTTCTCATCTACTTCAACGTCCAGCTCTGGGGGACGAGCACTCGCGAGTCAACCGACATGGGGCAATGGTTCATAGACAACCTTCTCGCCCTCGTCGCGTCATTCTCGGGACTCTTCCTGCTACTGCTCCCGGGGTTTCGGGATCTCGGGGCCAACGAAAAACTGATTCTGATGCAGTGTACTGCGTTCAGTCTCAGCGACCTTCTCTGGGGCTTACTCTTCTCGCAACGCATTGCCTTCGCGGGCAAGGAGCGTGGCGAAACGAGGATGTAGCTCTTTTTTACTGGGGCGCGGATGAAAATCCGCGCCCCTTGACTTTTATATTCTATCTGTTATACTCACAGGCAGTCCATAACCCAGGAGGAAATCATGGGCCAAGCATTCAAGATCATTTTTGGTGGCATCATCGCCGTCGTCCTCGCCGCCGTTCTCGTCTATGTGGGCTACTACGCCTACAAGGCGAATCCGACGGCGATCAAGGACTTCGCCGATGCCACCAAGACAAAGGTGGAGTCGGTGATGACACCGCCGCCCGTCACGGCGCCTGCGTCCACCTCAGCTCCGGCCCCGGCTCCGACCTCTGCACCCGCCCAAAAGGCAGTGGCAGATGTCGTTGCCTTCGGTGCCGGCGCCGTTGAAGGTGCCGCGTGCACCGGCCAGACTACCGGCAAGCCCGGTATCTGGAAGATGGACCCGATCGCGAAGCGCCTCGGCTGCTGGGTCGGCACCGAAAAGTAGCGATTCGGAAAAAATACGCCGCGTGTTGAGTGGTTTTACCACCACTTGACACGCGGCTTCTTCATTGGTATACTACCAACGTTATCAGGTCGTGTTTGTTTTTACTATTTTTATCAAACATCGTATGAAAAATCTCATTACGAAAGGAAATGTGCTCGCACTTGTGGTTGTAGCTGTACTTGCAGTTGCTCCTATTGCGTATGCGCAGGAGTTTGACGGCTACAGTGGCTTTGACGGCTACTCGGGCTTTGATGGGTATTCCGGTTTTGACGGATACTCCGGCTTCGATGGCTACTCCGGCTACGACGGCTACTCTGGCTACGATGGCTACGCCTACAATGGTTTTGACGGTTATGCGGGCACGGGCTTTGACGGCTACGCCTACGATGGCTACGACGGATATGCTGGCACGGGCTTTGACGGCTACGCCTACAATGGCTACGACGGATATGCTGGCACTGGCTTTGACGGTTACGCCTACGATGGCTTTGACGGCTACGCCGCAGATGGCTCGTGCTACACATGCTCGTCCTTCTACGATGGCTACGCCGACACGTATGGCTACGACACGACCTACTCCTACTCCACGCCGATCTCGGTGTCCACACCGTCATACGGCTACAGCGTCTCCACGGCGAGCATTGCCCGCCCGGTGCAGATCGCACAGCCTGTGCAGATCGCGCGCCCGACGACGCCAAGCTACCCTTCGTACCCAAGCTACCCTTCGTATCCTACGGGTGGTGGTTCTTCGGTCATCAACACATGCACAGGCAACAGCTGTAACACCAATGTGGTAAATAGCGGCAACACCAATGTAACGCACCTTGCGTACGCGACGCCGCAGTACACCGTGCAGTACACCTACCCGCAGACGTACCCGGTGTACCCGACGACATACACCAACTACCAGACCTCGTACCCGTATGTGTACAACTACAACAACACATACCCGGTGTATCAGCCGACGTATTACCAAAGCCAGACGCCTTCGTGCAGTATCTCTGCCAATCCGACGGCTATCCGCGATGGTGACAACGCAACCCTCTCTTGGACGAGCTACGGCGCAACAAGCGCAACGCTTTCCGACGGCATCGGCGCGGTACAGACTTCCGGCACGCTCTCGGTAGAGCCAGAGGCAAGCCGCGTGTACGCGCTCACCGTGTATGGCCCGAACGGTTCTGCTACATGCAGTGTGTCGCTTCAGGTTTCTGCCTCTCAGTACGTGGCGCTCTCTTCGGTGCCGTACACAGGCTTTGATCTCGGCATCGTGGGCAACACACTCTACTGGGTATTGCTTGCGGCCTTCGCCGCCTCTGCCGCGTACCTTATCGTGTACGCTCGCTCTTCGGCTCTTGGTCTTGTGGCCGGTGCTCTTGGCGGTTTCGCCGGGACACTCCCGCGCCGCACCACCATGCGCAAGGCACAATCACCGCTCTTCGTAACACCAGTTGCGGCTTCTTCGGAAGTGGCGGCCGTTGTCAAGAAAGAACAGCGTGAGGAGCCTGTTATCACACAGCGTACAGTCTTTGCGCCAGCATTTGTGCCGACGGTCTCACAGACTGCCGACACCATGCAGATGGAAGGCACAAAGATTGTTATCTCTCGCGGATAACGGACGGGTGCATGCCTGCATACGCAGGCAAGCCTGTCGGCAGGCAGGCCTGCCTGCCGGTAGGCAGGGCTCCAAAAAAGAAAGTCAAAAGAAACCCCGCCGTATAGGCGGGGTTTCGCCGTGTATCGTTTAGGAATTACGCAATCGGCGCACTTCCTCGTTGCTTCGTTCATTGCATCCAATTGCGTAGGTCCTATTGTTATCTTGGAGAGTCTTTTCTTGATGAGATTTCTTCGCCGATGCGTTTGGTGAACGTGGGAAGTGCAATCGCGCCAAGCGCGCCGTCATCGCGGCTTTCCACTGACACCGTGCTGTTCTTTATTTCTTCATCGCCCACAATAATGATATATGGAATCTTCTCTGTCTTTGCGTTGCGCACCTTTTTGCCGAGGGTTTCGTTTGAATTATCGCATTCCGCACGGACCTTTGCACCCTTGAGTGTCTCAACACATGTTTGCGCATATTGGGCGTGTTTTTCGGATATGGGGAGCACTTTTACTTGCACTGGCGAGAGCCACACGGGAAATGCACCCCCATAATGTTCAATAAGAAACGCCATGATGCGTTCAATCGCGCCGATAGAGGAGCGATGCACGACAAAAGCACGTTGGAGTGTGCCGTCTGGCCCCACATACGAAATGTCAAAACGATCTGGCATACAGAAGTCGTACTGCACAGTGAACGCCGTGTCCTCCTTGCCATTTACATTTTTCATCTGGATGTCTATCTTGGGGCCGTAGAATGCCGCTTCATCTTTTGCCTCCTCAAATTGACACCCACGCTTTTGCATGAGTGTACGAAGGAGGCCTTCGCTCTTTTCCCACGCGTCATCGTTTTTGTAGTACTTTTCGGTGTTTGCGCGATCGCCGAGTGAGAGGCGGTAGCGATAGTCGGTACCGAGTTTGAGGCCAAACACTCCAGCGACATACTCAATGAGGTCTAGGGCTTCCCCAACCTCCGCCGCCGCCTGTTCTTCGGAAGCGCATATAATATGTGCGTCAGCGAGACAGAATGTGCGCACACGTTGAAGGCCCATCAATTCACCTGATTGTTCATAGCGGTAGAGTTGTGCGAGTTCAGCTATGCGCATTGGGAGCTCGCGATAACTATGAGGCTTTGATTGGAAGAGGCGAAAATGATGCGGGCAAGTCATTGGGCGGAGCATGAACTGCTCGTCATCAATGACGATAGGCGCATACATGGAGTCCTTATAGTGCGGGTAGTGTCCTGACTTTATATATAAATCTAGTTTTGCGATGTCTGGGGTATAGACATGCAAATATCCACGTTTAATTTCTTCATCAACAATAAAGCGTTCAAGCTCGCGACGTATAACAGATCCTTTGGGTGTAAAAAGGGGAAGACCTTTTCCAACAATCTCATCAATATAATAAAGGTCTAGTTCTCGCCCGAGTTTCTTGTGGTCGTGGTCCTTTATGTTTTCATCTTGTGTCATGGTGCACATAGTAGCAAGAACTTGTAAGTCAGGCAAAAAATAGGACCTCATCACAAGCGAGTTAGAAAAGAAAGCGGCTCGCCGTGGGGCGGGCCGCTTGAAACGCGCGGGCGCTCAGTAGCGCCGATAGTGCTCACGCAGGCGGCGGAGCAGGGAAGCCGGGTCGGATTCGGCCTCGTACAGGTGCTGGAATAATTCCGGCGGTACCTGCACCCAATGCGGACCAACCATCTTGTTGGTCCAATTGAGCTTGACCCATTTGGCCTCGGGTCGCGAGGCCACTTTCAATACATGTGCGATCATCATTGGTATCCCTCCAGTTTTTTCCAAGTACTATGCTATCACAACAACTTCACTTTGTTAATCACAAACGACGGCTCGCCCTTGCGTTCTGATATGCGCCCCTTTAGCATCACGCATTGTCCCGGCGTAAGCATTGTCCCAAACTCTTTTAGAGTGCGCGGAAAGGCGACTGCCTCCACGCTTCCGGAGAGATCGGCCAAGCGCATAAACGCCATACGCTCGCCATTTTTGGTAAGAATTGTTTGGAGGTTTTCTATGAACCCCGCGATGACCGTTTCCACGCCTTTGAGGTTGGCAACGGTCGCCCTGATACTCACCTTTTGTGCGGAGAGTTTCTCGCGGTGTTTATCAAGCGGGTGGCCGGATACGTAGAGACCGAGCAACTCTTTTTCCCACGCGAGGCGTTCGTCTTGTCCTGCCGGCGGTGCGGGAGTAAGGCGCATGGCGCTCGCTGGCGCGGCACTTAGAGTGCCGAAGAGTGATGCGGTGCCGCTTTGCGCGCCGCTTTCTTTTCGGTACTGCAGAAGCGTGTCTATGTTGGCGAGAAGTTCGCCGCGCTCACCGAGCGAATCCAATGCGCCGGATTTGATGAGCGCCTCAAATGCCTTTTTGTTGAGATTTTTACTGTCCACCCGCGTGCAAAAGTCGGTGATGGAGGAAAACGCCCCGCCTTTTTCTCGCGCGGTGATGATTTCATCGGCGACTCCTGTGCCGAAATTTTTGATGGAGTACAAACCGAAGCGAATTGTAGAACTATGGAGCACAGCAACTTCGGAGGTCGTGTCCGCGCCTGCTAGCGCGGCACTCACTCTCGCCCCGTCGGGCTGCGAGGGTCCTCCGAAGTTGCTTGGCGTCAAATGTTCTGTAACGGTGAAATTGCCGAAGCTCGCGTTGACATCCGGCGGCAATACGGAGATTCCCATGCGGGTGCATTCCGCGACGATGTCAGAAATCTTTTCTACATCACCCGCGTCGGCGGTGAGCACGGCCGCCATGTAGTCCACCGGAAAATTGGCTTTCATGTAGGCGGTCTTGTAGGCGAGGCCGCCGTAGGAAACAGCGTGCGCTTTGTTGAAGCCGTACGCGGCGAATGTTTCTATTTGTTCCCACAGCGTGTGTACGACGGACTCCTTCATGCCGTGCTTGATGCATCCTTCAATAAACGGCGTTTTTTGCTTCGCCATTTCTTCCGGAATCTTTTTGCCGACGGCCTTGCGGAATTTGTCGGCTTGGCCCCACGAGTATCCGGCGAGTTGCACCGTAATCATCAGAAGGTCATCCTGATAGATAAGAATGCCGTAAGTGGGCTTGAGGATTGGTTCCATGCGCGGGTCCAAATATTTTACGAACGCGGGGTTGCGTTTGCGTTTGATGTATTCGGGAATAAATGCCATCGGGCCCGGGCGGTAGAGCGCAACCATGGCGTTGAGATCGTGTATGCTGGTCGGGCGCAGTTCCTTCAGATAGCTCGTCATGCCTGAAGAGGCGAATTGAAAGACGCCGAGTGTCTCGCCGCGCGTGAGCATCGCGTACACGTTTTTGTCGTCCAAGGGGACGGTGTCCAAATCCACCTTCACGCCAAGGCGCTTTTCTACGCGTGCGACAGCATCTGCAAGAACGGAGAGATTCTTCAGACCGAGAAAATCGTATTTGAGGAGTCCGGCTTCTTCTACCGCGTGCATGTCGTATTGAGTAACTGTCTTGCCGCCCTTTGGGTCGTTTTGCACGGGGACATAGTCTGTAACCAAGCTCGGAGAGATCACCACGCCTGCGGCATGCACGCCCATGTGGCGCGCGTTGCCCTCTATGCGCTGTGCGAGATCAAGAATTTCGCGCGCGTCGGCGTCGCTTTCGTACAGTGCCTTCAGCTCGGGTACGTCTTCTAGTGCGCCTTTGATAAACACGGGGAATCCCTGTTTGGGAAATGGAATGAGTTTGGCGATGCGGTCGCCCACGCCGTATGAATGGCCGAGCGCGCGCGCGACGTCGCGCACGGCCGCGCGCGCGAGCATGGTGCCGAAGGTGCCGATCTGCGCCACTTTTTCCTCGCCGTACTTCGCGCGCGCGTAGTCAATCATGTCGTCGCGACGATTGTCGGCGATGTCCATGTCAATATCCGGTGGCGACGGACGTTCCGGATTGAGAAAACGCTCAAAGGGCATGTTGAAGCTGATGGGATCCACCGTGGTGATGCCGCAGAGATAGGACACGAGAGAACCGGCGGCGGAGCCACGAGTGTTGGTGTAGATGTTGGCTTCGCGGGCGTGTTTGAGCAGGTCGGCGACAACGAGGAAATACGGCGAGTACCCCTTGCCGCAAATGACGCCGAGTTCATATTCAATACGCTCACGCAGTGCGGGTGTTTCCTCCATGCCGCGTTTTGCAATACCAGCGTAGGTCTTTTTGCGCAGTTCTTCGTCGTGCGTGGAGCCTGCGGGAATAGGGAAATCCGGAAACACCCACGCGCCGAGCGTAAGTTCCAGATTGCACATGTCGGCGACTTTTTGCGTGTTGTCTAGCGCCTCCGGCATATCGGCGAAGAGCTCCAGTGCGCGCTCTTGTGAGATGAAAGAGAGGTCAAACGTCCCCGCGCCGCCGAATTCTCTGCTTAGAGTGGAGCCGGTGCGGATTTTGTTGACGAGTTCGCGCGCGAGTGCGTCGTCGGGCTGTAGGTAGTAGCTTTCGTGCGCGGCAAGAAGCGGCACACCGCACTCGCGCGCAAAGGTGAGAAGAGCGCGCATGGCACTTTCGTGACTCGGCGACTCGGGGTGCCGCGTTATTTCTTGGTATACATCATCGCCAAAGAGAGAGCGATACCACGCGTATGATTCGCGAGCTTTTTCTCTTTGGCCGTCTCGCACGTCTGTGGCCGCCTCGCCATGGTATGCCGGAAGAATCGCCACGAGTCCCCCTTTGTATTGTTCCAAAAGTTCCCGATCCGCGCGTGCCTGATGATGAAATCCTTCAAGATGAGCGCGAGAGACGAGCGCGAGAAGATTTTTGTACCCAGTTTCGTTTTTTGCGAGCAGTACCACGCGGCTGGCGCGGTCGTCTTTGCCGTGTTCTTTGTCGTGCCTGGTGTGCGGAGCAACCGCGAGATCCACGCCGATGATGGGTTTTATGTCGTGTTTTTTTGCCTCTTTGTAAAAATCAATCGCGGCGTAGAGGTTGCCGGTGTCGGTGAGAGCGAGCGCCTGCTGGCCATCTGCCTTGGCGGTGACGACAAGCTCGTGAATTTTTGGAAGCGCTTCAAGCAGGGAGTAGTGCGAGTGGGTATGCAAATGGACAAATGACTGCGCACGGGACATGGCACCCAGTATACCCCCACACCAACATTTGGCATGAATCGCCAATGTGGACGGATAATTTCAAAAAACGGACATGTTGGACGTATGGAATGTAGGCATGGCAAAGCCGCTTGCGTTACTTTCGTACAAGGGTGTATGCTCGCCGGTAGGCACTTGAAAAAAGGAGGATACATGGCCGCGCTTGAATATACATGGCAGTTTCTGAACTCTGTGTCCCCATACATCTTTTTGGTAGCGATACTCGTGTTGATTGCGCTGCGCGTGGGCAAACATGCCGAACGTGCAGCATGGAATCGGCGCGTCCGTGAGAATCGCCGGCGGCATCCCGACCTCGTTGCATATGAGAAGCGAGGCGATGGATCGTGGTGGTCCAGATTTTCCGTCGCGCAGGAAATGATGATGCGGGAACGCAATACGCTACGCGCGATGGGTGTAAGTGAATCATCTGTCCGATATCCGGACGCATGGGACTTCTACATCGTGCGAAACAGCACAGAGTATAAAGTTGCGCGAATGAGACGTGTGGCGCGTGAGGCCGATTTTAAAGACCTCCAAACCAATATGAAGGCAACGTAAGTTGCCAAAAGAGATGGGCCGCGCGGATGCGCGGCCCATATGTTTTAATACTCCGATGAGCTATACCATTGGCGTAGACGAAGCCGGGCGCGGGCCCTTGGCCGGGCCGGTGGCTGTGGGTGCGGTGGCTGTGCCGAAGGGTTTTGATTGGGCGCAGATTCCCGGCGTACGCGATTCTAAAAAAATGACCCCGCTTCAGCGCGAGCGTGTGTATGAACGCATGTGCGCGCTTTCTCGCGCGGGCTCCTTGCGATACACAGTCTCGTTTGCCTCGGCAAAGACCATAGATCGCATTGGCATCGTCGCGGCGGTGCATGATGCGCTAAGTACGGCTCTTGAAAAGCTTGCAGTATCGCCAGAAAAAAGTGACGTGCGCTTAGATGGTTCACTGAAGGCACCAACAGTTTGGCGGACCCAAAAGACCATCATCCGCGGCGACGTGAGTGAACCGGTGATTTCACTTGCCTCCATTGCGGCCAAGGTAGAGCGCGACAAAAAGATGGTGCGTCTTGCCGAAAAGCACCTCGCGTATGGATTTGACGTACACAAGGGGTATGGCACGGCGGCGCACATTGCCGCCATCAAGAAACACGGTCTCTCGCCGGAGCATCGCACCTCGTTTTGCAGGGGATTGCGCTCGGCTGGAAAATCAGTATAATCGCGCCCATGGTTGTACGAATGCGGGCAAACCGCTCAAAGACAAGAAAACGCCGGAGCCACCACGGTCTCTCGGCGGTACGCGTTTCCCGCTGTGCATGCGGCGCGGAAAAGCTCCCACACCGTGCCTGTGCCTCCTGTGGCAAATACGGCGAGACAGTCGTTATTGACGTCGTTGCCGGAGCAAAGCGCAAAGAACGCCGCTCGGCACGCAAGGAAAAGGCGCTCGCAGGAAGCGGCAAGCAAAAGCGTGGTGGGGATAACGCCGCCGAATAAGCGCATCATTGTGCTACGATACGGCGATATCCGCCGTTCTTTTTGATCTTTTGTATGGCAAACAGACACATTGCGCGTTCGGTCGTCCTGCAAGTGCTTTTTGAGAGAGATGCATCGGATCAGCCGATGTCGGAAGAAACGATGCTGGAGCGCATCGCACTCTATGCAAGCGAATTCGGTGCGCGCGACAACGACACGTCTTTTATGCAGTCGCTGGTACGCACGGTCGTCGCTAAACAAAAAGAGATAGATGCCGTGATCGCAAAGGCGGCACCGGAATGGCCCCTGGAGAAAATCGCGGCGATAGACCGCAACATACTCCGCATTGGATTGGCGGAGCTTTTGTATGCAGACCGTGTGCAAGTGCCTGCCAAGGTGGCTATCAATGAGGCAATAGAGCTCGCCAAGGCCTTTGGCGGTTCGTCCTCATCTCGTTTCGTCAACGGCGTGCTTGGGGCCGTGTATGTGGAGCTTGGTGAGCCAGGCAAACAAGACGGCGGGGAGCGCAAGAAACGCGTGACCGTTGACCCGAGCAAGATGCCGGTGGAAAAACTTGTCGGAGCTGTGGTGTATGCGCGCTCAGACGACGGAGTGTACCTCGCACTCGTGCATGACATCTTCGGCCATTGGACGCTTTCCAAAGGTCGCCTTCAACAGGACGAGAAACACGAGGACGGCGTGAAGCGGAAGGTGCAGGAAGAAATCGGCCTGTCTGTCTCTGTGGAGGACACGCTCGGAGAAAATGAATACATCGCCAACGACAAAGACGCGAGCAACCCGCAGGGGAAGAAGCGCCGGCATGCTACATACTTTTTAGCGCGGGCGGCGTTTGACGACCTCCAGCTTAAGCGCGAAGGAGGGCTGGATGACGCGCAGTGGTTTCCGCTTGCCAGTGTGGGCGATCTGAATTTTTATGATGACATCCTGCCGGTTGTTACCAAGGCGATAAACATTCTCGCCAAAAAGGCGACCGTGTAATTTTGGCATATGAGTGATCTGTCCCGTTTTGAGGAGCGCATCGGCGTTTCATTCAACGATAAGGGGTTGCTACAGCAAGCCTTTACGCATCGCTCCTACATCAACGAGCATCGCGAATTAAAAGCCGGGCACAACGAGCGCCTGGAGTTTCTTGGTGATGCGGTGCTTGAACTTGTCGTTACGGAATTTTTGTATGCGAAGTATCCGGAAAAACAGGAGGGCGAGCTGACGGCCTACCGAGCCGCGCTGGTGAACACGCAGTCTATCGCCGATGCGGGGACGCGGCTCGGCATCAATGATTTTCTTCTGCTCTCTCGCGGCGAGGCAAAGGATACCGGTCGCGCGCGGCAAATAATCCTCGCCAATGCGTTTGAGGCGCTCATCGGCGCTTTGTATTTGGATCATGGGTACGGCGCGGCGCGAGATTTTATCGCCGCTCAGCTTTTTCATAAAACAGACGACGTGGTCGCGAAGCGTCTCTGGCAAGACGCGAAGAGTCGTTTTCAAGAGGCGGCGCAAGAGCACGAGGGGGTAACGCCATCGTATGAGCTCTTGGCGCAGTCGGGGCCGGATCATGACAAGCGCTTTACCGCGGGGGTGTATCTCCGACAGGAACTCATCGCCAAGGGGGATGGGAACTCAAAACAAGAGGCACAACAGGCGGCCGCGGAGAAGGCGTTGGAGGTGCGTGGGTGGTAGAGGGGCGCTCAGTGCGGCATTCACTATGTGGGTACAGGTTCCGGCCTGCTGGCCGGACCTTCCTGCTCGCGCTCAGCGCGCTCCGCAAGCCCCACATAGCGAATGCCACCCCTCGCTTGGATTTTAATTACAACCCCTTCAATCGGGCCCTGCCTGCCGGCAGGCAGGCGACGCCCTGCGCGAGACTCCAATATTGGGTGTGCTCTCTCGCTGTCTTTGAATAATGCTCCGCAAGCCCCACATAGCGAATGCCGTTCCTCGCTTGGATTTTAATTACAGTCCTCCCACTTTTCGCTCACAGCCTTGTTTTGTTTGATATACTGAACACCAATGTTTTTGGCGTTGAAATCCATAGAGCTCACTGGTTTTAAGTCGTTTGGCAAAAAGGCGACACTTGCCTTTACCTCGCCTATTTCTGCGGTTGTCGGGCCAAACGGCTCTGGAAAATCCAACGTGGCGGAGGCGTTTCGTTTTGTACTCGGTGAGCAGTCCATGAAATCATTACGCAGTAAGCGCGGTGAAGATCTCATTTGGGGTGGTTCGCCCGCCATGGCGCGACAGAATAGAGCGGCCGTCAAAGTGACTTTTGACAACACACCCGGCCGATCGGGCAAGCCATTGTTAGATTTAGAGTTTAAGGAAGTAGTGATTGAGCGCGTCGTGCATCGCGACGGGCAAAACGAATACCTACTCAACGGTTCGCAAGTACGCCTTAAGGATGTCATTCGTTTGCTTGCGGGGGCCAACATCGGCGGTTCTGGGTATCAGATCATCTCGCAAGGCGAGGCAGACAGAATCCTCGGCGCTTCGCCGCGTCAGCGTCGGGAGATGATAGAAGATGCGCTCGGCCTAAAGCTCTACCAGCACAAGAAAATGGAGAGCGAACGCCAGTTGGTAGAAACAGAGACAAATTTGGATAAGGCAAAATCACTGCGGCGCGAACTTGCGCCGCATCTGCATTTTTTGCGCGCGCAGGTGGAAAAGATAGAGAAGGCGAGAGAAGTCAAAGAAGATCTCTCGGTGCGTCTCTCTGAGTATCTCTCGCGAGAACACGCGTACATAGAACAAGAGAGCACGCTTGTTGCCGCAGAGACGGCGGCGGTGCGTGCGGAGCTGAAAGAAGCAGACGAGCGCATTGCGCAGGTTCGCGCACACGTACAAAAACACAATCCAGGTACGCCAGATGAGAGCGCAGAACACGCGAATAGACTCCGCGCTCTTGAAGATAGGCGAGCATCGGCGCGGCGCATTCGCGAAGAGACAATGCGCGAGCTCGGACGAGCCGAGGCGATGATGGAATTCAAGACGACGCAGGAAGGCGTGGAGACGCAGGTTTCTGCGGCCCGCGTTCGTTCGTTGCTTGAGACAATTGAAGCGCATATCGCGGCCGGTCGGTATGACGACGCCCGCCGCGAGATTGTCGCGTTTCGCGCAGTCCTTCCATCAGCCGATCACGCCGCACCAAAAGGCGACGCGCAACAGGTCGCCGCTCTCACTGAAAAGCTTGCACAGGCAACTGCCGAAGAAGAGCGCATTGAACAGGAGCTTGCGACTGTGCGGAAGGCCGGCGAGGATTTGCGCGAGGCACAACACGAGGCACAGCGCACCATCATGGTGCATGAGTCGCAAAGAAAAGAGGTGGCGACGAGACTCGCTTCTCTGGAGCGCCGCCAAAGTGAAATATCCGCGGCACGTCAATCATTTGAAGAGGAGGTGCGCGAGGGCATCACCCTTATCGGCGCAGGTGTGCATGGCTGGCAAAAGGCGGGTATTCCTGAAGGTGCGCTCAGCGAAAGCAGGAGTGAGCAAGAAAAACGGCGCCGGGCGATTGAACGCCTCAAGATAAAGATTGAGGAATCGGGGGTCGGAAACGGCGACGAAGTGGTACGCGAATTTCGTCATACCACAGAGCGCGACGAATTCCTTGCGCGGGAGGTCAGTGATTTGGAGGCTTCCATTGAAAAACTTCGCCACATCATCGCGGAACTTGAAGAGACGATGGACACCAAATTTACCGAAGGCCTGGTTCGGATCAATGAAGCGCTTCACCTTTTTTTCACCAAGCTCTTCGGCGGCGGCAGTGCAAAACTTTCTGTAGAAAAGCCGCGGGCGCGCGCGGTGCGCGATGGTGATGAAGATGATGAAATGCCGGAAGATGAAGAAGACGAGCTGTACGCAGGGGTTTCCATTTTCGTATCTTTGCCGCGCAAAAAAGTGCGCGGCTTGGAGGTGCTCTCTGGCGGTGAGCGAGCGCTTACCTCAATCGCGCTTATTTTTGCGATGTCTCAGGTGAATCCTCCGCCGTTTCTCATATTGGATGAGACGGACGCCGCGCTTGATGAGGCCAATAGTCGTCGGTACGCGGACATGATTCGTGAACTTTCCTCCAAATCCCAGCTTATCGTTATCACGCACAATCGCGCGACGATGACGGCGGCGGGGGAGCTGTATGGTGTTACTATGGATACCGACGGGGTCTCTAAGATTTTGTCGGTGAAGTTTGACGAAGCCGTCCGCGTGGCGAAATAAATATGTATAAAAAATTCTACTCGTGGCCACCGCGCATTCTGCAAACGCTTGCATGGGGACCTACACGCTTGTTATTTAATATATTTTGTAGATTTGAAGTGCGTGGTATTGAAAATTTACGCGACATACGTCAAGCAATTTTTGCCGTCAATCACACAAGTGAACTTGATTCAATCATACTCACCGCCGCTCTTAATCCACTCGGGCGATTTGCACCCCTTTTTTATGTTGCCGCTCCGAATAAATTTTTTGATGACGTTTCATTTGGGTGGCGCAGATTTCTCTACACCACAGCATGGTTTTTTCCCGCATGGGGGGCGTACACATATACAGCGGGACACAAAAATTATGCATTAGCTCTTAATCAACATGTTGAGATATTGAAGGACGGAGGAAGTATTTGTATCTTTCCGGAAGGGCGCATCACCAAAGATGGTTCACTACAAGAGGGGCGGGGAGGAGTCGCGTTTTTATGTGACGCAACCCGTGTACCAATAGTTCCGGTGTATATTGGTGGAGTATTTGGTATCCGTCCAGCTACATTTCTTGGGTTCAAAAGGCACATGACATTAACATTCGGCCAACCCCTATATGTAGATAGTCTATTCACCGAACAATATATAGATGATGCATCAAAATACAAAAATGCCGTGCAATTAGCGATGGCGGCTATAGGTGGGTTAAAATAATAAGTACCATGGCATCGCACACTGTATTTCAAGACTCTGATAAAGAGCTTGTCTTTGAGTATCCGTCAGTGCGCCGCCGCACCTTGAATATTTTTTTGGTTCCTTTTCTCAATGCGCTTCCGGCATCGTCTCGCTCTATGATTCGAAGGACGCATAAATCGGCAGAGACGGTTGTGCGCTATGCCACACAATACAGAGCACTAGAGGCGCTATATAACTATGGATATCCAGAGACATCACATGGATTGTTGCAAAAGATTTTTGCTCGGGTGTGGTTTGGTACCTTAAATGCAAGGGCAGTTCGTAACCGCCTTAGAATTGTTGAAAGAGAAGTGAAGAAAGCAATCCATCGCCGAATTCGTGATGGAAAGCGAGTGCACATCTTGAGTATTGCCGCCGGCTCATCGCGCGCCATCATAGAATCAGTCGTAGCTCTCGGTCTGAAAGATAATCCGAGTGTCAAGCTCACGTTCCTTGATAAAGATGAGGCGGCGCTTGCGTACAGCCGCATCTTGGCAAGCGAACGCAACTTAACCTGTGGTCTTGAGTGGGTATGTTCTACTGCGGGAGAGCATTTACGTGGCAAGCATGCTAATGAGAAGTTCACTGTTGTTGAAATGGTTGGTCTGATGGATTATTTTACTGACATTAAGGCCATTGGGCTTTTTGACCTCATATACAATGTGTTGGAAGATGACGGTGTATTTATTACCGCGAACATCAATCACAACAAAGAAAAACGATTCGTTAAGAATGTAGTTGGCTGGGACATGATTTACCGTACTCCGGAGGAGATTGTGGGGTTGGTCGCGGCGAGTGCATTTAAGGAACACAACATTACCGGCTATGTAGAGCCACTGAATATACACACAATTGTTGTTGCCCAAAAGGACCATGCTTGAACTCTTTGCAGTGTCCGGACTTGTTGTGGGCGTCATTGCGCTTGCTTTTGGTTTAATAGTGATACTGAAGAATTGGAAAGATGTTTCAAATCGTCTCTTTCTCTTGATGGCGATTGCCCTGGGTATTTGGGCGCTCTCGTATTGGCGTTGGTTGTCCGCCTCCGACGAAGCCACTGCACTGTTGTGGATACAGTTGCTCGCTGCGGCATCTGTGCTTATACCCACATTATTTCTTGAGTGGACTCTCACAATCCTCGGTCAAAGTCATCGTTTTTACGTATTTCGGACCTTTATCCATATTTCAGCTGTTGCAGTCATACTGTTAAGTCGTACACAGTATGTAATAGCTGACATCAGGCCAAAACTAATCTTTCCATTTTGGCCCGATGCCGGGCCTGCGTACACTTTTTATCTTTTTATTATTTATTCCGGATGTCTCATACTTGCGTTACATCTGTTATTCTCGGAACTCAAGAACCACTCCTCGTCCAAGAGGGGCCAGGCTGTATACATTCTCATAGGCGCACTCTTTGGTTTTGGTGGTGGATTCAGTAATTTTTTGCTTTGGTATGATATTCCGGTCCTGCCGTATGGGAATATCTTAGTGGCAGTATTTCCTTTCCTTCTTTCATACGCGGCGCTTAAACATCGTCTCTTTAATCTTAGGGCGCTTTCAACGGAATTGCTTGTTACGTTCATAAACGTGGTACTTTTGATACAGGTTGGCCTATCGGATGGGACGTTGGAATTATTCTTCAGATCGGTATTCTTCATCGCTGTTGCCGTGGCAAGCGTGGTACTTATCAAAGCTGAATACCGCGAGGTGGAACAAAGAGAGCGTATTGAGCAACTCAGCAATGACAAGTCCGAGTTTATGACCTTTGCTTCGCATGAAATACGCAATCCAATTACACGCATCCAAAATTTTGCGACCCTACTTTTGGAGGGTGATGCGGGCACGCTAGATACCGCGGCGAAGGGGACGGTGGAGAAGATACAAGTATCCACGCACGATGTACTTTCGCTCATTACGCAATTTCTCAATAAGTCCAAGCTGGAGCTTGGACAGTTGCAGTATTCTCTCACTTCATTTGATGTTGGCTCATGTGCCGCAACTGTGGTCGGTGAATTCCAACCACACGCGTCACAACACGGGCTCAAGCTCATTTCGCATATTGATCTGAGCAAAGACTACTGCGTACTAGGTGATGCCCAAAAGGTAAAAGAGGTGATAGGTATCTTTATAGACAACTCCCTCAAATACACGAAAGAAGGGTCTGTCACCGTATCCGTAGAACAGCACACTGATGATACGTTCACCGTGGCAATCACTGATACGGGTGTGGGAATCCCCGCGGAAACGATTCCGAATCTCTTTAAAAAGTTTTCCAGAGCTGATGCGGCAAAGGCGAATCTCTTAGGCACTGGCGTTGGCCTCTATCTCGCCAAGAATCTTATTGAAGGGATGCACGGACGCGTATGGGTGGAATCGCCAGGCGCCGGTAAGGGCTCCACATTTTTCATTCAACTTCCCGCGGCGCACTAATTCTGCACCGGCTTTGGCATGATGCGCACGAAGCGTGCGTCTATCTCCGCTTCGGCATTCGGCTCTCCGACAATCACCACAAAATCACCAATCTTCAGATCGGATGGTTTTAGCGTGTTGCGTCCTTCGCGCACCAGAGTGGAATTTTGCAGTCGCACCACCTTTTCTGTGCCGTCTTCGCTCGCAACTACGAGCGTGGGGAGGGTAATTTGCACGATACTTCCGAGCGCTCCGTGGGATGCCGGCATGCGTCCTTGCATCATCTGCATCATGCCAGGGGTTTTGGGGGCACGACGTTCGTCCACGCCAAACACTTTGTAATAGTTGTCTCCGGATTTGTACGCAAAAGAGGCTTGCTGGTAGCCAACGCTTACCCCTGCCTGAAACACAACCACAAGCACAAATACCGTTCCGAGCGTGATGAGCGCAACGTGCGCCTTCTTGGAGCCAATAAGTGTCGTGTAGATTTTTGTGTTCATATGTGTGGATTAGGATGCGGCGCGTGGCAGTGGAGAGAGATATCCCGTGCGAACATTGCGGAAAGTGACTGGTACGAGCAGTACAAGTGCGAAGAGTGCGGCGGTTGCGGCCGCGATGTCCAAAAGGGGAAGAGTTTCTGCTACGAGCTGAAAGAATGCATACCACGATGAAGCAATAGCCTGTGTATCTGACATAGCCAGTGAGAGATATGTGGCAAGACCAGAAGCGGACACGTCGGTGATGAGTAACTGCAGGGCAGGAATACCCACCCCGAGACACAGTGTTGTTGCAGAGAGCGCCAGCCATGCGCGAGCTCGTGCACGTCGTCTTTCTAGGGCAATGAGGGTGCGTATGATGCGCGCCGAGAGACCCTCCGAAGCGTGTGGGGCGGCAATATTTCGCAGGAGATGTTCTATATGCTCGGTCATATGCGTTGTACGTATCAGAAGCTTATTTTGGTGCATGTGTCCGCTCCCATTCTTCCTGCATGCGTTTGAGTGCCCGTCGGTGTCGGCTCTTGACGGTATGTAGAGGCGCGCCAAGTACCTCACCTATCTCGCGAAATGTCAGCCCATCGCTGTAGTGCAAAAGGAGTATTTCTTGATCGTCTTTCGGCAGTATTGAAAGCAATTTCTGCACGTGTCGTTGCGACTCATACTGCACCGCGTGTTCTTCCGGGGATGGTGCGTCGTCAACGATCGCAAACGGCTCCGCCTCATCATCGCCCTGGGTAAAAGATGAAAGCGGCACGTCCCGCTTTTTGCGAAGACTGTCTATGGCCGCGTTGCGAGTGATTTGAGCAATCCATACTCGGAAATTTTCTCCAAGGCGAAATGAGCCGATTGCCTTCCATGCATTCACAAACGCATGTTGCGCCACATCTTCGGCGTCGTCGCGATTGCCCGTAACTCGCAAGGCCACACGATACACGGAGTCTATGTGCCGTTGTACCAATTCCTCAAGAGCGGCGGTTTCCCCGTGTCGTATCGCAACAATAAGCTCATCATCGGTGCGCATGTATCCATTTAAGCACAGATGCCGCGGGCGTGCGGATTGCGGAAAAAAGACGTAGGATAGCTTCATGCCTACGGAAGAGTTTGAGAAGTTGGTAGAGGAGGGGTACGAGCGTCTGCCAAGCTGGGTGCGCGAACGCATCAACAATGTCGCTATTCTGATTGAAGATAGGCCGGGTAGAGAGGATCTCAAAGAGCAGGGTATAGATCCGGATTCTGGTGAGACATTGCTCGGGTTGTACCGAGGCATTCCTTTGACGGCGCGCGGAGAAGCGTATGGCGTGGGTATGCCGCTTCCTGATTCCATCACTCTCTTTAAACAGCCCATTGAGGAGGCCGCGGACGGGGATGTGGAAAAGATACGCACCATCGTCGCGGATACCGTGTGGCACGAGGTGGGACACTATCTCGGACTTGACGAAGAAGGCGTGCGTGCGAAAGAGGAAGAAAAGGGCATTGGAGATTTTAGAGAATCCTATGAGTAAGAGACGGCAGGAATCATGGGGGCGTGTGGCCGAGGTGTACGATGCCTCGTTTGTGCATGCGCCAGATTCATATCATGTGAAGGTACTTTTGCCGAATGTGCTTCGCGTACTCGCGCCCACTTCCGACATGCGCGTGCTGGAGGTTGGTTGTGGTAATGGTTTTTTTGCACAGGCAATTGCGGAATCTGGCGCACAAGTATGCGGAGTGGACATCGCGCCGGAGATGATAGAACAGGCGAACACACAAGACGGAAACGAAGTGGAGTTTCAAGTGGCGAGTGCTGACGCTCTTCCGTACGAAGAAAAATCGTTTGATGCAGTGGTGTGCGTACTTGCGCTCCAAAACATTGCGCGCGTGGCGGAGGCGATAGGCGAGGCCGCGCGCGTGCTTGTCCCTGGCGGGCGTTTTCTTATCGTGCTCAATCATCCTGTACTTAGAATCCCAAAACGCTCTTCATGGGGTTGGGATGACGAGGGGAAGGTTCAGTACCGTCGCCTGGATGGATACATGTCTGAAAGCAGTGCGGACATAGAGATGAATCCGGGTGCGCGCGCAGGCGCGCCCACGACCACATCCTTCCACCGGCCGCTTCAGGTATATTGTAAAGCGCTTGCAAAGGCAGGGTTTGCAATAACCGCTTTGGAAGAATGGATTTCACACAAGAAAAGCGAGAAAGGGCCGCGCGCCCACGCAGAAGACGAGGCGCGAAAAGAATTCCCCCTGTTTTTGATGCTCTCGGCGCGCAAAATGGTATAGTATCGTCATGCAAACGCTGTCTGAAGTCTTACGCGAACGCGGGTACGTGTATCAGTTTTCAAGCGAGACGCTTGAAGAGATAACCGACGGTCCCAAGCGTACCGTGTACCTGGGCATTGATCCTTCGGCTGATTCTCTCCATGTAGGGCACTTGCAGGCGATGCTTGTCTTGCGGCGTTTTGCAGAAGATGGACACGCGGTCATTTTGCTTGTGGGCGGCGGTACGGGGATGATTGGCGACCCCTCCGGGAAGAGCGAAGAGAGAAATCTGTTAGATGCGGAGACAATCGCCAATAACGCCGCGGCCGTCTCGGCCCAAGCACAGACGCTCTTTGCCGGAGGATCATTCACGATGGTCAATAATTTAGAGTGGCTTGGCAAACTTGATCTCATATCGTTTTTACGCGACGTTGGAAAATATTTTTCTGTGAATGCAATGCTCCAGCGCGACTCGGTGCGCGAACGATTACAAAACCAGGAGCAGGGTATCTCATATACGGAATTTTCCTACATGCTTTTGCAAGCGTACGATTTCCTGCACCTGCATCAAGAAAAGCAGTGCGATGTGCAGATTGGGGCGTCCGACCAGTGGGGCAACATGGTCTCTGGCATTGATCTGATCCGACGAAAGACCGGCCGCGTTGCGTACGCGTTTTCTTTACCACTTCTCATCAACGCCGCGACAGGAAAGAAGTTTGGCAAAAGCGAGGGCGGCGCGGTATGGCTGGATGCGAAGAAGACGTCGCCATTTCAGTTCTATCAGTTTTGGCTCAATACTGATGACGAGGCAGTGGAGGAATATTTGCTCAAGATGACCGCGCTCCCTGCATCGGACATCGCATCGGCAATGGAGGTGCACAATACAGACAAAGGCAGGCGCGCGGCACAACGGCTTCTCGCGCGCACAGTGACGGCGCTGGTTCACGGAGAATCCGTCGCGGTATCTGTGGAGAAGGTGTCTGAAGCCCTCTTTGGTAGTGCGGATCTTGCGACGCTTGGCCCGGCGGAGCGCGACGTCATTACGCGCGAAGCGCCTTCTTGCGCTGTGCGCCGCGGCGAGGTGCTCAGTGACGTGCTTGTGCGCGCCGCTCTTGCCACGTCAAAGCGCGAAGCGCGTCAGTTTATAGACGATGGCGCGGTTACGCTAAACGGCGCAAAAGTCTCTGACGCAAACAGGGAATTGATGCAGGAAGATTTTCAGACGTCTCCCATAGCGCTTCTCAAACGCGGAAAACGTTTTATTGCGGTGCTCACACTGGAATAATTGGAAATCTCGCAGGTCAGGCACGTTCCTGTTAGAGTGTCTGGCATGGCCACGTTTACGCTTACCTCTGGATATGCCCCGGCGGGCGATCAGCCGAAAGCGATTGACTCGCTGGTCTCTGGATTGCGCGCAGGCAAACGCGATCAGACGCTTCTTGGGGTAACAGGCTCAGGTAAGACGTTTACCATCGCAAATGTCATTGCACAGACAGGCAAGCCGACGCTTGTCATCGCACACAACAAAACCCTCGCCGCACAGCTTGCGGCGGAATACAGAGAGTTTTTTCCGGATGCGGCAGTCCACTATTTTGTCTCATACTACGACTACTATCAGCCGGAGGCCTATGTGCCGATTACGGATACGTTTATAGAAAAGGAGGCGATGATCAATGAAGACATTGAACGCCTGCGGCATGCCGCTACGCAGGCGCTCCTCACGCGCGGTGACGTCATCATCGTCGCATCGGTCTCATGCATTTACGGGCTTGGCTCTCCCACGGAATACGAGAAGATAAATCTCAAACTTACGCGCGGAGAAGTGATGACCCGCGCCGCGATCACGCGTCGGCTTGTTTCCATGCAGTTCAAGAGAGTGGCCGGTGATTTACGCCCGGGTACGTTTCGCGCTCTTGGCGGTAGCGTGGAGATCATGCCCGCCAACGAGCGCGCGATTTATCGCGTGGATCTCTCCGGTGGAAATATCTCAAAGATAGAAGAGCTGGACGATGTGACTCGCGAAATCAAGGCCACTCGCGATACGTTGTTTATTTTTCCCGCGCGGCATTATGTGGCGCCGAAGGAGGTACAAGAAGCCGCACTCTCTGACATTGAGGCCGAATTAAAACAGCAACTTAAGGAGTTTGAGGCATCCGGAAAAATTCTTGAAGCCGAGCGGTTGAAGCGCCGTACGAGGCAGGACATCTCCATGATTCGCGAGTTTGGATACTGCAACGGCATTGAAAATTACTCTCGCCACTTTGACCGCCGCAAAAGCGGCGAACCGCCGTATTCGCTTTTAGATTATTTTCCACATACTGCAGATGGAAAGCCGGATTTTCTTACCGTGATTGATGAGTCCCATGTGACGGTTTCGCAGATCGGAGCAATGTATGCCGGAGACAGGTCGCGCAAAAACGTGCTTGTGGAGCACGGGTTTCGCTTGCCGAGCGCGGTAGACAACAGACCGCTCATGTTTGCGGAATTTGAAGCGCGTGTGGGTCCTGTCATATACACCTCCGCAACACCGGGCCGGTATGAGCTAGAACACAGCGGCATTCCGATAGAACAAGTGATTAGACCGACGGGGCTCATTGATCCGGAGATTTTGGTGCGCCATGTTGTCTCTAGCGACTCATATGAAGGGCAGGTGCGCGACTTTATCAAAGAAGCCGAGATGGTAACGAAGCGCGGCGGCCGCTCACTCGTGACGGTGCTCACCAAGAAAATGGCGGAGGACCTTGCAGAATTTCTCAAAGAAAGGCAGGTGCGCGCCAGGTACATTCACAGCGACATAAAGACCATAGAGCGCATAGAGATTCTCACGGAATTTCGTCGTGGGGCGTTTGACGTGCTTGTGGGGGTCAACCTTCTGCGCGAGGGGCTGGACTTGCCCGAAGTTGAGCTTGTGGGCATTCTGGACGCGGACAAGGAAGGATTTTTGCGCAGTGAGACATCGCTCATCCAGACTATCGGTCGCGCGGCGCGCAATGTGCTTGGGCGGGTCGTGGTGTATGCCGACACCATGACAGGCTCGCTTGAGCGAGCAATTGCAGAAACCAACCGCCGCCGCACCATTCAAATGGCCTATAACACGGAGCATGGCATTACTCCGCAGACCATCAAGAAGAAAATTCACGACATTGTCGGGGATATTCAGAGAGCGCGCGAGCGCGCGGTGTCTCGGCTGGTGCGCGACGATACCGCCGCTTTTGGCGGCGATGTAAAGAAAGTCATCGCACAGAAGCGGCGAGAAATGCACGCCGCCGCAGATGAACTGGACTTTGAGACCGCGGCCATCCTGCGCGACGAAATTCGTAAACTTGAAGAAAGCATGGTCCAGGAGCATGCTACAAAGAAAAAACAGGCATGACGCTTTTTGTCCAGGAACACGTTGCACTTGCGCCGCTGACTACATTCAAGATCGGCGGCCCGGCCCGATATTTTGCAGAAGTCAAAACGGAAGACAATATTCTGGAGGCCCTCAAGTTTGCCAAGGATAAAGATGTACCGTTCATCATTCTTGCGGGCGGAAGTAATGTGCTTGTGCCGGATGAAGGTCTAGATGCAATGGTGATTCGTCTTGTTGATGGTACACACTCATTTGCGGGGACGGAACTCTCGGCCGACGCAGGCTGTAATCTGCTTTCGCTTATCCGCGATACCGCGAAACAAGAACTCGGTGGTTGGGAAAAGCTTTCTGGCATTCCTGGTACCGTCGGCGGTGCGGCTCGTGGTAATGCCGGGGCCTTTGGGATGGAAATGAAAGATGTAATTACGCGCATACGTGCGCTCAACATCTATACAGGAGAAATATGCGAGTTTGGAAATACCGAATGTACATTTGCATATAGACAAAGCTTCTTTAAACAAAACTTTGGATGGATGATTACGCGTGTGTATATAAAGCTAAAGCAAACTGCCCGCGCTGAGAGTGAACGTCTTATTACAAAGACTATCGCAGAGCGCGAGAAGCGGCATCTACAGAATGTGCGGGCGGCCGGCTCCTACTTCATGAATCCTGTTGTACCAAAGGAAATACAAGAGATTTTTAAACGCGAAAAGGGGTTATTTGCCCGCGAGGGTAGGGTTCCCGCCGGTTGGCTTATTGAGAAGGCGGGTATGAAGGGTGCGATCGTAGGTGACGCACAAGCGAGTGAGCAACATCCGAATTACTTGGTGAATATGGGTACCGCCACATCAAAGGATGTGCGAGAACTCGCAAGGAGGGTGCGACAGGCTGTCTTGGAGCAATTCGGGATTGAACTGCAAGAAGAGGTGGTGGTGCTCTAAACATCGTTCTGTTATAGTCCTCTATACCTACCCCACGCGCCAGCGCGGGGACGGATTTGTATGGAAGACAAAATCATCATAAAGGGGGCGAGGACCCATAATCTGAAAAATGTACACGTGGAGATGCCGCGCGGCAAAATGATCGTGTGCACCGGACTCTCCGGCAGTGGCAAATCGTCGTTGGCGTTTGATACTATCTTCGCCGAAGGACAGCGCAAGTATGTGGAATCGCTTTCCGCATACGCCCGCCAATTTCTCCGGCAAATGCAGAAGCCCGATGTGGACGAAATCAGTGGGCTCTCTCCGGCAATTTCTATAGATCAAAAGAGCCGCTCCAACAATCCGCGTTCCACCGTCGCCACCATCACCGAAATATACGATTACCTGCGCGTCTTGTACGCACGCATCGGCAAACCCCACTGTCTCACTTGTGGCCGTGAGGTGAGGAAGCTCTCCAACGATGAAATTTTAGACACAGTGTTGCGTATTGTGGAAGAGGCGCGCAAAAGTGGATCTCACACTACGCAAGCAAAACGCGCGCTCACGAGTGGTGTCTCGCAGGCGATGGTGAGGATTGCCGCGCCGCTAGTGGTGGGACGCAAGGGTGAGTATTACCAAATGCTCTACGACATGCTTGGCAAAGGATTTGAGAAGGCCGTCATAGATGGTGCGGTACGCTCGCTCCGAGAGAGAATTATCTTGGAAAAGAATATCAAGCACGACATTGATATCGTGGTGGACGAATTGTTTGTCTCGGAATTCGTTGATGATCCGAAGGCCACGCGCGAGCGCGCGAGCGAGGCGATTGAAAGAGCGCTTCATGAGAGCGACGGGCTCGTGAGAATAACAGATGCTTCAGGCGTGGCCCACATCGTATCGGCCAAGTTTATGTGCCCGCATGATGGGTTCTCTTTCCCAGAGGTGGAACCACGCCTGTTCTCATTCAATTCTCCTTATGGCGCGTGTCCGGAGTGTAAAGGGCTCGGCACGAAGTATCTCTTCTCCGACGAGGTATGTGAAGTGTGTCAGGGCGCGCGCCTGCGGCCTGAGGCTCTGCATGTGTTTCTTGGCGGCAAAGGTGAAAAGAAAGGACTCAATATCGTAGAGGTGGCCTCACTTTCCATAGAGGAGGCGGCGGCGTTTTTTGCGTCTCTGAAACTTACAAAAAAGGAAGAAGAAATCTCCCGGGTGGTGATCAAAGAAATCACCAACCGCCTCACCTTTATGTTGGACGTGGGGATTGAATACCTCACCCTCAACCGCACGGCAAACACACTTTCCGGCGGCGAGGCCCAGCGCATCCGACTTGCGTCGCAACTAGGAAGCGGACTCGTGGGGGCGTTGTATGTGCTGGATGAACCGACTATCGGCCTGCACCAGCGCGACAACGACAAACTTATTGCGACACTCAAACACCTGCGGAGTCTCGGCAACACGGTGCTTGTGGTGGAACACGATGAAGACACTATCTTTGCGTCCGATTACATTGTAGACATCGGGCCAGGCGCAGGCGTGCACGGAGGGAACATTGTTGTCTCGGGCTACCTGGAGGATTTACTCACCGCAAAGCGCAACACAAGCGGCTCGCGCACTCTGAGCTATCTGCGCGATGAAGCGCGCATAGAATTGCCCGAAAGACGGCGCACGGCAAACAAAGGTGCTATCAAGATTCGCGGCGCGTCCAAATTTAATATCAAAAAGCAGCACGCTGACATCCCACTGGGTAAATTGGTAGTTATATCCGGCGTGTCTGGCTCCGGTAAATCCACGTTTCTGTATGAAATCATCCATCGCAACCTGCAGGCGCGATTTGACGCTCGGTACCGCAGTGCGAAGACATATAACTGCGATGAATTTTCTGGCACTGAAGGACTTGGCAGAGCAATACTTATAGATCAATCGCCGATCGGCCGCACGCCGCGCTCAAACCCCGCCACATACACCGGCGCATGGACGCACATCCGTGATCTCTTCGCTATGAGCGATGAGGCGCGTGCTCGCGGCTGGGGGCCGGGACGTTTTAGCTTCAACGTAAAGGGTGGACGCTGTGAGGCCTGCCAAGGCAACGGGCTTGTGGCTGTGGAGATGCACTTCTTGCCGACAGTGTATGTAACCTGCGACGTGTGCAACGGCAAACGTTTTATGAAAGAGACGCTAGACGTAACCTACAAGAAAAAGAATATTCATGACATTCTTAGCATGACAGTGGAAGAGGGTATTCGTTTCTTTGAGGACATCCCCTCCATTTACGATCGCCTCAAGACCCTTGATGATGTTGGCCTTGGGTACCTTGAACTCGGACAAAGCGCGACGACGCTCTCTGGCGGCGAGGCCCAACGCGTGAAGATTGCGAGTGAACTGTATCGTCCGCACCAGAGTAAAACGGTATATCTTTTGGATGAACCTACTGTGGGACTTCACTACGACGATGTGGATAAACTCATCCATATACTTCAGAAGCTTGTAGATCACGGCAACACGGTCATCGTGATTGAGCATAATCTTGACGTGCTCAAATGTGCCGATTGGATTATAGACATGGGTCCGGAAGGAGGCTCTGGTGGCGGAAGCATCGTGGCAAAGGGTACTCCAGAAGATATCTCCCGCGCCGAAGGCTCGCATACTGGGTACTACCTCAAACGGGCGCTTAAAAAGGCAAAACGTTCTGCGTAGTCGTCAGTGGAAGAGTAATCCCCAGTACCCGATCGGGACCGGGGGTTTGGACAT